>PNKL01000022.1 GCA_013822425.1 Gemmatimonas sp. | reverse complement strand
CCGGCACCTTCCCTGCCTTCTCGATGTACGCGATGGTCGAATCCTGGGCCAGCTTCTTTGCCTTCGGATCCGTCGCCTGCCGGCCCCGTTCCTGCCAGACCGCCCCCACCAGCTTCAGCACGTCCGGGTTCATCGG
Source organism: Gemmatimonas sp. (assembly GCA_013822425.1). GTDB lineage: Bacteria > Gemmatimonadota > Gemmatimonadetes > Gemmatimonadales > Gemmatimonadaceae > PNKL01. Next base: position 39,014 of record PNKL01000022.1, on the reverse strand, counting down.
ATCGACGGCACGCAGCCGCTCGACTGCGGGCACCATCTTGTCGGGCAGGCGCAGGGCAAAGTAGACATTGGCGACATTGAAGAGGGCGTCCCGATAGTACGGGTTCATCTCGAGCCCGGCCTCGTACAGCCTGGCGGCGTCTTCGAACTTCTTGCCGGTGGCCAGCACCACCCCCGCCTCGAAGAGCTGCAGCGCGGTGTACTTGGACGGCGTGGCGAGCATGTCGGCGTAGATTCCCGCCACCGCCACCGAATCGCCCGCGTCCTGCAACGTTCGCGCATACGCCGCGCGGGCCGTTGAGGCGTTCGGGCCATCAGGGGCGAGGTCGGCTGCCGTCTTGAACAGATCGGCCGCGCGCCGCAGACCCGCCGTGCGGGCCGCCCCTTCCTGCTTGTTCGCGTGCTCCGACGTGAGAATGGCCAGGTTGAAGCTCGCAGTCGCGCGGCTCGGCGCCGACGCGGCGTCCGTGCCCATCTTCGCAATGGCCGTCTCCCAGCTCGCGATGGCACCGGGCAGGTCTCCCTTCGCTTGCGCGGAGTTCGCCAGCACCTGATAGGCCGAGCCCGCCATGGCCGAACGCGGGTTGATGAGCAGGGCGTAATTGGCGTACTCCATGGCCGGGTCGAACTGCTTCGCGTTGTAGAAGGCGATGGACGTGTTCAGCACCTTGCTGAAGACCGCATTGCGGTAGCGCATGGTGCTGTCGGCACACGCCGGCGCCTCGCGCTCCACCGCACGCATCGCCTCGTCCAGGGCCGCCGGGAGGAAGAACTCCGCATCCGGGTTCTCGGAAAACCCGAGATCGCCGCGCTTGGCGCGCAGGACGGGCCGCGCACCCTGATCCTGGAACCAGCGCACGTAGGCGCCGCCCAGCAGGAAGTTGCGTCCCGCCTCGTTCTTGATGCGCTCGGGGTTGTCTGTGAGCACCTTGACGGCCTGCTTGAGCAGCTTGGCGCGGTCGTCGTCATTCACCTGCGCGTCGTGCTTCTGGATGTAGAGCACGGCACTGGTGAGCTGGAACGGCTTGCGGACTTCAATCTCGCAGGTGCCCTGCGCCATGAGTGGCGCGGCCATGAGGGCCGCGGCCAACGGCGCGAGCGCGGTGCGCACACCAGTCATCGTGTGGATCCTCGGTACGGGGCTGTCGCGTCGGCAGCCGACGCAGGGAATCTACCGCCTTTGTACACCACCTACAGGGTGGGCGTTTCCGCCGCACGGCGCGCCCGCTCGCCCACCTCGGGCGCGGGGCGGCCGAGGGCGCGCGCCGCTGCCTGCACGTCGTCCCACTCGGGCTTCGCACGCACGGAGCCGTCGGGAAGCGTGACCTGCTTGAGGCGTATCACCTGGCCCTCCACCGTGACCGTGATCTCGCGACGCGGCAGCGCCCGCCGGCTCACCAGCACCCGGCGCACGCCGATGGAGGAGCTCTCGGTCAGCAGGAGCGTCTCGAGCCGGTCGGCGTCGGCCAGCGCGCAGAGCACTTCCACGCGGACACCGGGGCGCCCCTTCTTCATCAGCGTCTGGACGAGCGTCACGTCGAGCGCCCCGGCGGCGCGCAGCGCGTCTGCCGCCCCGGCCACGAATTCGCCCCCGAGGTCGTCGATGTCGGACGCGAGCAGGGCAAGCGTCTCCGCGGATGCCGCACCCTCCGCGTCTGCGAGGATGATGCGCAGCGCGTTCGCGCGGCCAGCGGGATCGCGCGTGCCAGCGCCGTACCCCGTCGCGATCGGCGTGTACGCTGCCGGGGGTGCGCCCTTGGAGAGCACACGCACGAGCACGGCCCCCGTGGGCGTCGTCAGTTCACCCGTTCCTTCCGGGCCGGCCCGCACCGCGATTCCCTCGAGCAGGCGAATGGTCGCTGGCGCCGGCACCGCCATGCGCCCATGCGCCGCGTCCACGAAGCCGTCGCCCAGCGTCACCGGCGTGTTGTACACGGCCTCAACGCCGAGCCGCTGCAGTCCCCACACGGACCCGACCACGTCGAGAATCGCATCCACCGCGCCGACCTCGTGCAGGTGCACCTTCTCGCGCGTCGTGCCGTGAATGGACGCCTCGGCGTCGGTGAGTTGCGTGAACGCGTCCATAGCCACGCGCTTGACCGCGTCCGGCGCCGACGAGCCCTCGACGATGGCAGCGATGTGCTTGAGGTGGCGGCCATGCGGCTGCGGCGGGACGTCGAAGTCCACCTTGCGGCAGGCAATCTCCCCGCGCTTCACGTCGCTGATGCGCACAGTGACCCCTTCGAGCCCGAGCGCGGCCGGCAGGGCGCGCAGCCACTCCGGATCGAGGCCGATATCCAGCAGCGCGCCGAGGGTCATGTCGCCCGAGATGCCATGGGCGGGGTCGAGGATGGCAATGCGCATTCAGAAGTTCTAAGGAGGGGCCGATGGAGACTGATTGAGAATCTGGACCGAGGATTTCGATACAGGAGTGCGATGTAGGATTGCGATTGGAATTTGTCGGAGCGCCGGGCGGTGATCGCGAGTCGTAATCAACCATCGCAATCCTGAATCGCAATCCTCGGTCCATATCCTCAATCAAAACCTGTAGCTCGCCCCCGACCCGGTATTAAACACGACCACCGTCGCATCCGGACTCAGCCGCCCCGTCTTGACCAGCTGTGCCGTAGCAGCCAGCGCACAGCCGCCTTCCGGCGCCGCGTCAATGCCTCCGCGCGAGGCGAGCGTCAAAGTCCCCGCCCGGATGCCGTCTTCATCAACCGCTTCCGCGTCGCCGTGGCTCTCGCGCAGGGTCCGCAGGGTCCAGCGATCGCCGAACGGCCCCGGCACCCGCAGCCCGCTCGCGTGCGTCACGGGATTCTCCCAGGGCGTGGCCCTGTCCTCACCCGCATGGAAGGCCCGGACGAGCGGCGCGCATCCCGAGGCCTGCGCGATGATCATGCGCGGCCTCACGATGTCGCTCGGCAGCCATTCCCACTCGATCATCTCGCCAATCGCCTTCCAGATACCGATGGTCCCTTCGCCCCCGCCGGTCGGATAGACGATTGCGTCGGGCAGGTCCCATCCGAGTTGCTCGGCGACTTCGTAGCCCATCGTCTTCATTCCTTCCACGCGGTACGGCTCACGAACCGTGGCCACGTTGAAGTACCCGCTCTCTTTCGCGAACTGCATCGTCGCCTTGCCGGCGTCGCCGATGTGACCGTCCAGGAGCTCGAGCTCCACGCCATAGGCGCGGATGCTCGCGAGGATCGGCGGCGGCGTGGTGCGCGGCGCATAGATGCGTGCGGGGACGCCGCCGGCCGCCGCGTAGGCGGCGAGCGCGATGCCCGCATTGCCCGCCGTCGGCACGCAGAGGCCTGGCAGTCCCAGCGCCTTCGCGCGCGTGACGGCCATCATCAGGCCGCGCGCCTTGAAGCTCGCCGTGGGATTCTGTCCCTCGTCCTTCACCCACAGCTTCCGCACGCCGATCTCCCGCGCGAGCTCGGGGAGTTCGAGCAGCGGCGTCGCGCCCTCGCCCAGACTCACGCGTGCGTCGCTCGGTGTCATGGGGAGTGCGGCGGCGTATCGCCACAGCGACCATTCGCTGCCTACCGCCGAACGAGACACGGCGGCGGCAAAACGGACGCTCAGCGGCTGCGCACACTGCGGGCAGAGAGAGGCCAGTGTGTCGCCGGGCACGGAATAGCCGCAGCCGGTGGTGCAATGCAAGGTCCAAGGCATGGAATCTGACGGAAGACGGTGGACGGCAGACGGAGGACGGCAGGTCGCCACGACTCCGCTGCGCTTCAAAACTACGGCGTGGAGTCTGGCTCCGCTGGCGACAACTCACGCGCGGCGGGAGCGTCCGGTGCGTGCAGGGGCGAAGGAGTGTCCAGTGCGACCGCAGGCTCCGGCGCCGCCGCGTGTGCCCGGTCCGGCGCGGTGGCCTTGAGCGCGTCGAGCAGGACCGTCGCGGACTTCACCGAGAAACCCTTGAGCGCGGCGACCTGCTCCACCGTCGCGGCGCGCACCCCGTCCACGCTTCCGAACGCGCGAAGCAGCTCGCGACGCTTGGTGGGCCCCACCCCGGGGATATCCAACAGAACCGAGGTGATGGTCCGCATGGTTCGTCGCTTGCGGTTGTAGCCCACCGCGCAGCGATGCGCCTCGTCGCGCGCCTGCTGCAGCAGACGCAGCGCCGGCGAACGGCGCGCGAGATGCAGCGGCGCGGCGCGGCCGAAGACAAAGACCTCCTCCTCGCGCTTGGCCAGCGACACGAGCGGCAGCGCACCGAGCGCGAGCGACTCGAGCGCCGTATGCGCCGCGGCCAGCTGTCCCTTGCCGCCGTCGATCACCACGAGATCGGGAAGCGGCTTCCCCTCGTCGATCCGGCGGCGGAAGTACCGCTCCACGACCTCGCGCATCGACGCGAAGTCGTCCGGGCCGTTGGCCTCGTCCACCGACGTCACGCGCATCGTGCGATACTCGGAGCGGCGCGGCCGCCCGTTCTCGAACCAGACGATGGCACCGACGTTGTCCTTGCCCTGCGCCGTGGAGTTGTCGAAGCAGACGAGGGCTCGCGGAATCCTGGTCGTCCCGAGCGCACGCCCGAGTTCGTACACGGGGTCGCCGGCGCGTTCCTCGGTCTCGTCCTCGGCCAGCTTGAATTCCTCCAGCAGGTGGCGCGCATTCTTTTCAGCGAGGTCGAGCAGTTCGCGCTTCAGGCCGCGCTGCGGAACCAGCAGGCGCGTGGGGCGCAGCGCCGGCTCGAGGACGTCGAGATCCTCCGGCGCAAACGGAAGCAGCACCTCCGACGGGCGCTCGCTCGCGGTGCGATAGCTCCCCGCCAGGTACGCCGAGAGCACGGCCGCGTCGGCCTCGCCCTCGGCCTGCTCGAGGAAGCGCTGGTCGCGGGCGAGCAGCTTGCCGTTCCGCACCTTGAGCAGGGTCACGCACGCGTCGTCCCCGTCGCGCGCAAAGCCCACGACGTCGCGGTCGTGGCCCTCCACATCCACGATGATCGTCGGTTCCTCGAAGTGCTCCAAGTGCCGCAACGCGTCGCGCAGCTCGGCGGCGCGCTCGAAATCGAGCGCCGCGGCCGCCTCGTCCATGCGGTGCCGCACGCGCCGCATCACCTCGTCGGGGTTGCCGTCGAGGAACGCAAGGACCTCGTCAATCATCGCCCGGTAGTCGGCCAGCGACTGTGCGCCGATGCACGGCCCCTTGCAGCGCTTGATGTGGTAGTCGAGGCAGGCGCGCTCCGGCATCTCGGTCGGCATGTTCCACCGGCACGAGCGCACCGTGAAGACGCGCTTCACCACGTTGAGCGCGTGGCGCATCGCGCCTACGTCCGTGAACGGGCCGTAGTACCGGGCGCCGTCGTCCAGCACGCGCCGCGTCACCAGCACACGCGGGTACGGCTCCTGCACCGTGACCTTGACGTACGGATACGTCTTGTCGTCGCGGAGCATCACGTTGAAGCGCGGGTGATGCTCCTTGATGAGGTTGTGCTCGAGGATCAGCGCGTGCTCTTCGCTCGGGACCACGATGGTCTCGAGGTCCACCGCATGATCCATCAGCACTCGCGTCTTGGAGGTGAACGCGACGTCCGTGGCCACGTAACTCCGCACGCGCTGGCGCAGCCGCTTGGCCTTGCCGACGTAAAGCACGGTGCCATCCGCCGCCTTCCACAGGTACACGCCGGGCGTGTCGGGAAGGTGCGGCAGCTTCTGGCTGATGGCGTCGGGGACGGTGCGCATGGGAACTCGGCCTGAATCTAGCCGATCGTCAGCGTCCGCCTGCAAGCCGCCTGATCCGACCCGCCATCGCGGACGCTTCCGGGACTCCCAGCGACGCGGTGGCTCCGAGATATACTAGGCCGTACAGCGGCAGGGCCACGAACCCGAGGACGAGCGGGTGCTCGACACCGAGCACCAGCTTGACGCCCCACGCGGCGAGCGCCGCGCTTGCTGCCGCCCCCCACAGCTTCGCCTGGTACGGCCGGTCCACCCCCACGTCGCCGATCCGCGGCACCAACGAGCGCCGCAGCAGCAGGCACTCGACCCAGGCCGCGAGACCGGACGACGCGGTCAGTCCGGCCACGCCCCATCGCGCGTCAATGCCAAGCAGACCCGGCAGCTTCAGCGCCACCAGCCAGCCCACGGTGAGGCCGAGCGCCACGCGCAGCATGGCGAACTTCAGCGGCGTGCGGGTGTTCCGCAGCGCGTACCACGTGGAGGCGTACATGCGTCCCAGCGTGGCCGCGAGCAGTCCGACCGCGGACCCCGCGAGCACACCCCACATCCAGACTACATCGTCGCGCCCGAACCGCCCCGACTGGTAGAGCGTGGCGCCCACGATGTCGCCGATGGCGGCGAACGCCATGGACGACGGGATCACGTAGAACGCGATGCGATGCAGGCCGTCGGAGAGCCGGCGACGCAGCTCGCGCGCCACCTCATCGCTCGTCCCTACCGCCCCCGCCATCGCCGGCAGTTCGGCCGCGGAGACCGACATGCCGAACAGCGAGACGGGAAGCATCGTGATCACCTGCGCGTACGAGAGCACGGCCACGGCCCCCGCGCCAACCAGCGACGCCAGCAGGCTGTCCACGTAGGCGCTCACCTGCACCACGCCGCGCCCGAGCGCCACGGGCGCAAACTGCGAAAGCACCACGCGCACGTGAGCGTTTGCCGTGCCGAGCCCGAGACGCAGGCGCCGTTCGACGCGCAGCACCGTGGGAAGCTGCACCACCAGCTGCGTCGCGCTCCCCAGCACCGACGCCCACGCGAGCAGCACCACGAGCCGCGCCTGGCCGGCCGCATTCCCCAGCGACGGCCCGAACCAGAGCAGCGCGCCGATCATCACGACGTTCATCGCCACCGGCGACGCATACGGCAGGAAGAATCGCCGATGCGAATTCAGCACGCCAAGTGCCCACGCCGCGAGCACCAACAGACCGACCCCCGGGAACATGACCTGCACCAGGCGGATGGTCAGTTCCCGCTTTTCGCCGGAAAAGCCGGGTGCGATGAGGGCCACAAGGTATGGCGTGAGCACGATGCCGACGAGCACCAGCACGGCCGTGGTCAGGGCAAGCAGCGTTCCCACGGCACCGGCGACGCGCCCGGCCTCCTCGTCATCGCCGTCGGCCAGCAGGCGGCTGTACGTCGGGATGAACGAAGCCGACAGCACGCCTTCACCGAACAGGTTCTGCAGGACGTTCGGGATGCGCAGCGCGGCGTTGAACGCGTCACCCGCGTCGCTCGTGCCGAGGAAGTGGCCGAGCAGGCGGTTCCGGACGAGCCCGAAGAGTCGGCTCAGCAGGATGCCGGCGGCGACGAGCGCCGCGCCCCCGCCCCCGCGCCGCATCGCCGGCGCCGGCGACGCGCTCACGCGCCGCCGAGCAGCTGGGCGGCGTGCGTGGCCGCGCCCGCGCGCAGCAAGTCCATGAGTTCCTCGCCGTGCCGCGCGACGAGCGGCAACGGGTTGAGGACGCGCTCCTGCCGCTGCCCCTCGGGCATCAGCGCCGCGCGAACGCCGCCCAAGTCGCGCACCGCTGCGGTCTCCGCCTTCAGCGCCGAGGTGCGGTACCGCCGCTCCAGTCGGTCAATGCGGAACTTGAGCTGGTGCCGCGCCCCCTCGATCGTGGAGGCGTGTACCATCGTCGCCCCTTCCGCAGAGTCGCGCAGCGCATTGAGCCGCACGTCCACGTCGTGTCGCAGCGCCTCGATCGTGTCACGCAGGAACGGCGGCATTGCCCGGTCGCCGACGCGACGCTCGGCCTGGTGGGGCGGCTTGATGTCATCGAACGTCATGCCCAGCCGGCCGAGCATCCGGTCGATCACCGGCTCCACGATGGTGGCCGACCAGCGCGGCAGCACGAGCGGCACCGGCAGTCCCAGCGCCTCGGCGACAGCGCCGACCTGTGCGAAGTACGCGACCTCACCCGGCCCGCCGAAGTACCCGATCGTTGGCAGGATCGCGCGCTCGACGACGGGACGCAACAGGACATTTGCCGAGAGCACCAACTGCGGCTGCACGGCCACGTCGCCCGCCTGCGAGATCGGGATCCGCTCCTTGACCCCATTGGATGACACGCGGAAGACGAGGGACAGTTTGGGAACGCGCGCCACCTGCGCGCGGAACCCGGCGCGCTCGATGGCCACGCTGCGCAGCGAGACCGCCTCATCGACCACCGGCGCGCGGCGCAGCGCCTCCACCAGCGTCGGACGCGCCGCGTCGCGCACGGCGGGGTGCCACGCATCGAGCACCGCGATTCCCATCGGTTCGAAGAGTGCGCGGAGCAACTCCACGTAGGCGCCGCCCACGGTCGCGTCGGGGCGATAGGCGCGGCGGGCGTGCTCCAGCAGCTCGAGGTGCGGCGCAGACCCCGCGGCCGCGCAGAGGTCGGCGTACTGCGCGCTCACGTCGCCCAGCGGTTGCGCCGCCATGACCTGCCCGTCGAAGCCCAGCCGCTCGATGCGCAGCCGGCGCACTTCCTCGTCGAAGGCAACCGCCGTCCAGCTCGCTTCGGCGAAATCGGCGTCGTCCGTTGCCGCCCAGAAGACCGGTGCCGCCGGGATGCCCGTGGCCTGCTCGATCTTGTCGGCGAGCGCCCGCGCGCTGAGTGCCTTGAGCCAGGTGTATCCCGGGCCGCCGAACAGCCCCGGCTGCTGCCCGGTGGTGATGACCACGCCACGCCCCTGCGCCACCGACTCAAGACGACGGCCGGCGGCGCCGCTGGCGTTGAAGGCCGGAGAGAGCGCCGCGAACCAATCGGGATTCGCGTGCGAACGAACCTGTTCCACATGCTCGCGCCATGCGGCCCCGCCCGTGGGCCTCGGCGTGTACCACCCGGACGGCGTGCGGCCCTCGACGGCGGCGCGGGCCAGCGGCCCACCGCCGACGGGCTCCGCAACGACCCGCGGGGGCGTCAACTCCGCCTCCCGTGCCCGTGCCTGTGCCTGTGCCTGCACCTACAGTCCATGCGCTCTCTGCCTCCGGGGGTACGCCAGGCGCATTCCTCGCGCCGGTTCGTAAGCTAACCGCTGGACGGGGGACGGCGGAATGTGCCCGGCGTCACTTGTGGTAGGGCTCCCGTCGGACGATGGTCCCCGCCCGGTACAACTGCTCGGCAAGGACGAGCCGCGCCAACTCGTGCGGCAGCGTCCACGGCGCCAACTCCAGCCGCACCGCCGCCCGCTTGAGCAGCCCCTGCGACAGGCCGAAGGCGCCGCCGATCACGAAGGCCACGTCGCGACCGCCTTCCCGCTCGCCCTGCAGCCAGGTCGCAAAGGCCCCCGAGTCGAGTCGCTTGCCGCCCGGGTCGCAGCAGGTGATGACGGCGCCCGCCGGAATCTTCGCGGAAAGCCGTTCGCCTTCCCGGTCACGCACGAGGTCCGCCGTGGCCGACTTCGCCGGCTCCTCGCGGACCTCGATGCGCTCCAGCGGCCAGTAGCGCGCGGCCCGCTCCTCGTACTCCCCGATCACGGCGGCCAGCGCCGCGTTCCGCGGCTTGCCGACGGCGATGACGAGGACCTTCACGGGCAGCGCCCCACGCTACGCGTAGATGCCGCGCAGCTTGTGCACCATCGCGACGCGGCTGATGGCCAGCATGTACGACGCCGTGCGCATGTTCACCTTGTGCAGCTTCGACAGCTTCAGCACCTCGGCGAAGGAGTTGACCATGATCTCCGTCAGGCGCTCGTTGACCATCTGCTCGCTCCAGTAGTAGCCGCTGCGGTTCTGCACCCATTCGAAGTACGACACCGTGACGCCGCCGGCGTTGGCGAGGATGTCCGGAATCACGAACACCCCCTTCTCGTCGAGGATGGCGTCGGCCCCTGCCGAGGTCGGCCCGTTGGCCCCCTCGCACACGATCTTCGCCTTGATGCGGGCCGCGTTCTTCGTCGTGATCACGTTCTCGAGCGCGGCCGGCAGCAGCACGTCGCACTCCAGCTCGAGGATCTTCTCGTTGGAGATCGTCTCCCCGCCGTCGAAGCCCTCGAGCGTCTGGTGGTCGCGCACGTGGGCGATGGCCTTCGTGACGTCGATGCCTTTCTTGCTGTACCAGCCGCCGGTGCGGTCGGAGACGGCGATGACCTTGCACCCCTCGGCATGCAGCAACTCCGCCGCGATCGAGCCGACGTTGCCGAAACCCTGCACCACGACCGTCCGCCCCTTCATCGGCAGGCCGAGGTGCGCGAGCGCCTCCCGGGTGGCAATCATGCAGCCCCGCCCCGTCGCCTCGCGGCGGCCCAGCGAGCCGCCCATCGCAATCGGCTTGCCCGTCGTGACGGCGTTCACCGTGTGCCCGACGTGCATCGAGTAGGTGTCCATCAGCCACGCCATCACACGTTCATTCGTGTTGACATCCGGCGCCGGCACGTCCGAATCGGGACCGAGCGTCGCGATGATGCCCGCCGTGTAGCGGCGGGTCACCCGCTCCAGCTCCCCGATACTCATCGTCAGCGGGTCGCAGATCACGCCGCCCTTGGATCCGCCGAACGGGATGTTCACGACGGCGCACTTCCACGTCATCCACGCCGCGAGCGCCTTCACCTCATCCAGCGTCACGTTCTTGTCGAACCGGATGCCGCCCTTCGCCGGGCCGCGCGAGGTGTTGTAGATGCAGCGGATGCCGGTGAAGACCTCCACTTCGCCGCTGTCCATCATGACGGGAATGGAGACGATGACCGTCTTCTCCGGATTGCGCAGAACCTTGTAGAGGCCGGGCTCGAGGTCGAGCAGCTCGGCGGCGCGGTCAAACCGCGCCATCATTGCCTCGAACGGATTCTCCTCGTGGAGAAAGCGATCCTTGTCCGGGTGGACGATCGTATTGGTGGGGAGCAGCAGGTCAGCCATTGGGGGTGCTCTCCGGGCCAGCCGACGCCGGCGTGAGTGAAGCCGCGGGAGACATCAGGCGATCGAGCACGGCCTCAACGCTCGCCGTGCCAGTCTCGATGACAACCAATTGTGAAAGATACCACAGCGGAGGTGCGTGGGCGGGCCATTGCGGGCCCAGCTTCACCGCGTCCTTGAGCGTGCACATGACGCGATCCACCTGCGCCGCGCGCGCCACAAGGTCCTGCACGTCGCGCACGGTGAAAGCGTGATGATCCCCGAAGCTCGCGGCCTGCACTTCCGCACCAGCCGTGGCGAGCTGCATGAGGAACGCATCGGGCGCGCCGATCCCGGAGATCGCGAGCACGCGCTGGCCGCGCAAGACTTCGCAGGATTCGCTCGCCCCTCCCGTCCAGGCACAGAGCCGTCCGGGCGCGACGTGCGCCACCGCGAGCGGCACGCCGCCAGAGGCGAGCGTCAGCTGCCGTGCCACCTCCGCGGCCCGCGCCGACGAGGCCGCCTTGCGCGTCACGATGATGAGGCTCGCGCGCCGCAGCGCGCTCAGCGGCTCGCGGAACGGTCCCGCCGGCAGCAGGCGCACGGGGAGGTCGCTCCAGAGGTCGGCGCTGACCACCACCACGTCGGCATCGCGCGGCATCTGGCGATGCTGAAACGCGTCGTCCAGCACCAGCACCGTCGCTCCGCTCTCGATGGCCTGCGCCGCGGCGCGCCGCCGGTCCGCATCGGCGAGGACCGGCACGTCCGGATTCAGGACCGCATGCACCAGCGCCTCGTCGTCGCCGTAGCCGCGCAGGAGCAGGGCCGGCGCGCGGCCGCGCTCACGCAACTGCGCGGCAAACCAGGCCGCGATCGGCGTCTTCCCCGTGCCCCCGACCGTGAGATTGCCGATGGACACCGTGGGCACCTGGGTCCGCCCAGCCTCCCGCGCGCGCCGCGCACCGTCCATGAGGGACACCGCCCCGTAAATCCACTCGAAGGGCGTGAGCACGGCACGCGCGAGGAGCGCGTCGAAGCCCTCGCCATACCAGACGGCGCGCGCCATCGCCTCACGCACGGGCCATCGCCTCCGTGGCATCCATCGCCGCCACGAACCGCTCCACTTCGCCCGTTGCGAGCGCGTCGCCGTCGAACCGGGGTGTGAACGGCGCTCCGATGGTCACGCAGACGCGTGCGAACGGCTTCGGGATGGCGTATCGATCCCAGCTGCGCAGCCGCCAGGCGCGCGCCGCATGCATGGACATCGGGACGATCACCGTGCCGGCGCGCTGCGCTGCGACGAAGAGCCCGGCTTGCGGCACCCGCGCGGGGCCGCGCGGCCCGTCGGGGGTGAAGGCGATGGACCGCCCCTCCCGCAGCGCGGCGACCATCGTCATCAGGCCGCGCACGCCGCCGCGCGAACTGGACCCGCGCGCCGGCGGCGCATAGCCGAGCCGCTCGAGGATGCGCGCGATGATCTCGCCGTCGCCGTGCTCGCTGGCGAGCGCCATGATGCCGCGGTTCCGCTGCGTCCAGATGGGGGCGAGCATCAGGCCGTGCCAGACCGCCACCACCACGGGACGCCGCACGCCATCCACGGTGGGCCAATTCGCCTCGCCGCGCAGGTCGATGCGCCACGTGCGCGCGAGCAGCTGCACGGCCACGTATCCCGCGCGCGCGACCCAGCGCACCTTGCGCTCACGCCGCGCCGCCTTCGCGTCGCGCGGAGCATCGGCCGGCGCCGCGGTGGCGTTCATCGCGCGCCGTCCGCCGGAAGCATCGAAGCCGCCATCTCGGCGACGCGCCCCGCCGCGCCGGGTACGCCCAGCAGGCGCCGCACCTCGGCCATGCCGTCGAGCATGCGCGCGCGCGCGGGGCTCCCGTCGCCGAACAGCGGGTGGAGCGCGTCGGCCACGGCCTGCGTCGTGAACGCCTCCTGCACGAACTCGGGCGCTACCTCGCGACCGGCCACCACATTCAGGAGCCCGATGTGCGGAATGCTCACGAGGCGCTTGGCGATCTCGTACGTGATGCGGCTCGTCTTGTACACCACGGCGCACGGACAGCCCGCCACCGCCGCCTCGAGCGTCGTCGTGCCGCTCTTGCAGAGCGCCACGTCCGCCGCGCGCAGCACGTCGAACGACTGTGCGCGCACCATCGGGAACGGCACATGCGACGCATCCAGCTGGATCGTCGGCGCGACGCTCACCACGACTTCGAGCCCCGGACGCCGGCGCTGAAGCTCGCGCGCGACTGCCTCGAACGCCTGCAGGTGCCGCTCGATCTCCTGCGCCCGGCTTCCCGGAAAGAGCGCCAGCACCTCCCGGTCCACGGGAAGCCCCAGGCGGCGCCGCGCCTCGGCGCGGTCCGGGAGTTCCTGTGCGCGGTCGAGCAGCGGGTGCCCCACGAAGGTGGTGTCGATCCCGGCGTCGCGCAGCAGTTGTTCCTCGAACGGGAGGATCACGGCGGCCCGGGTGATGACCTCGGCCATCATCCGCAGCCGGCCCGGCTTCCACGCCCACACCTGCGGCGTGATGTAGTACAGCACGGGGACGCCGACGTCGTGCGCTGCGCGCGCCACGCGCAGGTTGAAGCCGGGATAGTCGATGAGGATGATCAGTCCCACGCGCCCACTGCGCAGGTGCGCCTTCACCTCCCGCAGGAGCCGCAGGTGCGCGGGGAGGTGCTTGAGCACCTCCACGAAGCCCACGACCCCCTCGGCCCGTTCGAAGAGCTGCACGCCGGCCGCCGCCATGCGGTCGCCGCCCATGCCCACGAGCGGCACCTCCGGTCGCAGCGCGCGCAGCCGCTCGGCGACGCCGGCACCGTGCAGGTCGCCCGACGCCTCGCCGGCGATGATCAGGATCTCACGCACCGGGGCCGCGCGTCGCGTTCATCACCGAGCGCGACCGCTCGATGTCCGCCACGATCTGCAGCGCGACGGCCAGCGCATCGCGTCCGTCGTCGCCCGTCACCGGCACCGGTGCCTCGCCTCGCACCGCCGCCACGAATGACTCCAGCTCCAGTTTGAGAGCGTCGCCTTCAGGCGCTTCGAGCGGGATGCGCTCGACGAACGCGGTCACGTCGGGCTGCGCCTGCCGCGCCAGCGCCGCCATGTCCACGTCGCCACGCAGGCGGAACAACTCGCCGTTGCCGGCCGCGAGGTCCAGTGTCATGTAGCCGTTGCGCTGGAACAGGCGCAGCTTCCGCGACCGGTCGCGCGAGATGCGGCTGGCCGTGATGTTGGCGATGCCACCATTGGCAAACGCCACGCGCGCGTTCGCCATGTCGAGACTCGGCGTAAGCACGCCAACGCCGGTGGCGGACACCTGTACCACCTTCGCCTTCGTCAGCGTGAGCACGAGGTCGATGTCGTGGATCATCAGGTCGAGCACCACCGCCACGTCCGATCCGCGTGGGTTGAACGGTGCCAGGCGCTCGCTCTCGATGAAGAGCGGCGTCTCGACGTACGGCCACGCGGCCCGGATGGCGCGGTTGAACCGCTCGATGTGCCCGATCTGCACCAGCGTGCCCTTTGCCTTCGCCAGCGCCAGCAGGGCATCCGCTTCGTCCAGCGTGGTCGTGATCGGCTTCTCGATCAGCACGTGCTTCCCGCGTTCCAGGGCCGCCTTCGCCACGGCGAAATGCGCCGGCGTCGGCACGACGATGGACACGGCCTCCACGTCGTCGAGGAGTGCGTCGAGCGACGCGACCGCCGCGACCCCCAGCTCCTCGCCCACCGACGCCGCGCGCGCGGCGTCGGTCTCGTAAAACCCGCGCACGACCGCACCGTCCAGCGTGCGCAGATGCCGCAGGTGGTGGAACCCCAGTGCGCCCGTCCCGATGACGCCCACCCGCAGCGGCGCGCTCATACCACGATGCCCCGCTGGCTGTCTTCCACGAAGGCCACGAACGCCTTCACCTCGGGTCCCATGGACAGCTCCTTGCGCGCCGTCTCGAGCGCCTGCGCAATGTTGAGCTCGCTGCGGAAGAACAACCGGTATGCCTTCTTCAGCTCGAGGATCGTCTCGGGCGAGAAGCCGTTGCGCTGCAGCCCGATGCTGTTGAGGCCGTACAGCTTGATCGGGTTGCCCACCGCCTTCACGTACGGCGGCACGTCCTTGTTTACGCGTGCCATGCCGCCGATGAAGCAGTAGCGGCCGATCTTGCCGAACTGGTGGATCGCGCACAGCCCGGAGATGATCGCCTTGTCCTCGATCGTCACGTGCCCGGCCAGCTGCGTCCCGTTGGAGATGATCACGCCGTTCCCCACGTGGCAGTCGTGCGCCAGATGCACGTACGTCATCAGGAAGCAGTCGCTGCCGACCGTCGTCCTGAACGACTGCGACGTGCCGCGGTTGATCGTGGTGTACTCGCGGATGGTGGTGCGGTCGCCGACCTCCACCCAGGTCTCCTCGCCCTTGAACTTGAGGTCCTGCGGCAGGCCGCCGAGCACGGAGCCGACGCCGATCGTCACTGCCTCGCCAAGGCGGACGTTCTCCTCGAGGATTGCGCGCGTGCTGATCACGCACCCGTCGCCGACCGTGCAGCGCGGGCCGATGATCACGCCGGCGCCAATGGTCACATTGTCGCCAATGTGCGCGTCCGCGTCGACCACGGCGGACGTATGAATCCGGTTGCTCATCTGTCCCTCACCATGGCGGCCATGTCGGCCTCGCAAACGACCTCGCCATCGACTTTCGCCACCCCCTGCATGCGGCAGATCATGCCGCGCACCTGTTTCATCTCCAGCTCGAACCGCAGCTGGTCGCCCGGCCGCACCGGCTTGCGGAACTTCACGTTGTCCAGCGACATGAAGTAGACCACCTTCGAGTCCGGGTCCTCCACGGTGCCCATCAACAGCATGCCGCCGACCTGCGCCATCGCCTCGACGATGAGCACGCCGGGCATGATCGGGTGGCCCGGAAAGTGCCCCTGGAAGAAGGGCTCGTTGATGGTGACGTTCTTGATGCCGACGATGCGTCGCTCCTCCAGCTCGAGGACGCGGTCCACGAGCAGGAACGGATACCGGTGCGGCAGCACCTTCATGATGTCTTCAATTCCGAGCACGGTTCCCTCCTCCCGCCGGTCCTGCGCCAGCAGCGCGCGCACCAGCAAGACCGTTCCGCGATGGCTGGGCTTGGTCGCCGTGATGCGCGCCTGCACCCGCTTGCCGGCCAACGCCAGATCCCCCACGAAATCCATCGCCTTATGCCGGACGAACTCGTCCGGCCACCGCAGCGCATTGCCCACTACGCCCTGTTCGTCCAGGGCGATCACGTTGTCCGTCGTCGCCCCCTGGATCAGTCCCTTCGCGCGCAGCGCCTCCACCTCGCGCAGGAACCCGAACGTGCGGGCGCCCGAAAGCTCGCGATGGAACGTCTCGGGCGTCACCACCCACGTTCCCTGCTGGACGCCGACGAGCGGATGCGGAAAGTCGATGCGGACGTCCAGCGTGAGCCCGTCGGCGGGATGCGCTTCGTACACGGACTCGCCGTCCACGAGGCGCACGGGACGGGCCAGACGAAGGTACTCCACCGCGCCGCCGTGCTCCACCACGCCGGCGTCGCGCAGCGCCTCCGCAAACGGCCGCGAGCTGCCGTCGAGGATCGGCGGTTCCGGCGAATCCATGACGATCAGCACGTCGTCAATGCCGTTCCCCGCCACCGCGGCGAGCACGTGCTCCACTGTGTGCAGCGCCGCCGCCCCGGTGCCCAGCTGCGTGCGGCGCTCCGCCAGTGCCGCCGACGAGACGTGCGCCGCGGTCTCCGGCGTACCCGGCAGGTCCACGCGACGGAATCTGATGCCAGACCCCGGAGCGGCGGGCTCGAACGAGAGCCGGCACGGCCGGCCAAGATGGAGTCCCACGCCGGACACCGCCGCGGCGCGCGCGATCGTCCGGCGGCCGCTCACGGCGTGCCCCGCTCCAGCAGCTTTTCGAGACGCTTCATCATCCCGGCCAGCTTGAGCAGCGCGGCGCTCGCGCGCAGCGACTCCCGGTGCGGGCGCGCCGGGTAACCCGACCACGATTCGCCGGCGGGGATGTTGCTGATCACGCCCCCCTGCGCGCCGACCTTCGCACCGGCGCCGATGGTCAGGTGCCCGCTCACACCCACCTGGCCCGCGAGCACCACGCCGTCCTCGATGCGCGCACTCCCCGCGATCCCCACCTGCGCCAGGATCAGGCAGAGCCGTCCGATCTGGGCGTTGTGCCCCACATGCACGAGCTTGTCGAACTTCGTGCCGGCGCCGATCACGGTATCGTCCACGCTACCGCGGTCGATCGTGCAGTTGGCGCCGATCTCCACGTCGTCGCCAATGACGACGCGCCCGACGTGCGGGATCTTCTGGTGCGTGAACTGCCCGTCGACTTTTCCCGAGACGTAGCCGAAGCCGTCGTTGCCGACCGCCACGCCGGCCTGCAGGATGACCCGCTTGCCCAGGTGGCAGTTCGTGTAGACGGTGACGTGCGGATGCAGTTGGCAATCCTCGCCGATCACCGCGCCGCTGCACACCACGACGTGCGCGCCAATCCAGGTGCGGTCGCCGATGATCGCGCCGTCCTCGATGACGGCGCCGGCGTCAATGCACACGTCACGGCCGAGCGAAGCCCCGCGTCCGACATGCGCGGACGGATGCACGCCCGGGGTGCGCACCACCGGGCGGTAGAAACGCGGGATCAGCGTGAGCATCGCCTCGTGCGGCTTGTCCACCACGATGCGCGCCCGCGGCGTCCCCGGTGTGTCCTCGAGTGCCGGCGAGACCAGCACGACCCCGGCTCCGGTGGCCGCCAGCTTCGGCGCGTACTTCGCGGAGGCGAGAAAGCTGAGCTCCTCCGGCCCCGCCCGGTCGAGCGGCGCGATGGCGCAGACCGACGCCGTCGCGTCGCCCACGAGCCGGCCGCCCGTCGCCTCGGCAAGCTGGGCAGCGGTCAGGCTCTGTGGGGTGAGGTCCTTCGTCACGCAGCGATCCGGGGTGGGGGGGCCGCTGCCGTCAGCTGACCGGTGGAACCTTCGGCTTCGCGGCACCGGCGGGCGCCGCCACCGGACCCGCCGGCGCGGCGGCCGGCGGCTTCGTCGGGGCCGGCGCGGCTGGCTTGGCGGCGGCCGGTGCGACCACCTGCGGGACCGGCATCGTGCGCAGCTTCACCAGCACCTTGTCGGTGATGTTGAGGTTCTTGTCGATCGCGACGATCGGGTTCCCCTGGCTGCCCACGTCGAGGATCAGGGTCAGCCCGTCCTCCTTCCGCACGTCCTCGAGTGCGACCTTGATCTGCTCGATGATCGGCTGCAGGAGCTGCGCCTGGCGCTGCTGCGCCTGAAGGTCGAGCGCCTGCGTGCGCGTCTGGTACTCCTGCTCGCGCTCGCCGATGCTCCGCTGGCGCGTCTCGCGCGCCGCCGGGCTCAGTCCCGCCTCGGCCTTCTGGTAGGCCGCGATCATCCCCTGCAGCGAGTCTTGCATGCGGGTGACCTGGTCCTGCAGCGCCTGCGCCTCCTTCTTCCACTGGGCGTCGGCGTCGGTGCGTCCGGGCGCCTTGTCGAGCAGCTCGCGGGTGTCGACGTAGGCGACCTTGACAGCGGTCCCCTGCGCGGCGGCGAGCGCCGGCAGGAACAGGAGAGGAACGATGGCGCCAATCAGCGCGCGAACACGTACGGGCATTGCAGACTCCAGATGTTAGAAGAACTGGCCGAGGCGGAAGTGCAGCTGGAACTTCGGATCAGGCCGGCCGAACGCGTCGGTGCGGTCGAAGCCGTAGGCCCAGTCGAGGCCGAGTGGCCCAAGCGGCGTCACGACGGAAGCGCCGATACCCGCCCCCCGGAACAGGCGCGACGGGTCAATCTCGCGGGGGTGGGCCCACATATTCCCCGCGTCGTAGAACATGTTGAGATACAGCTGCTGGCTCACCCGCAGGCCCACTTCGGCCGTCGCGGTGAAGAAGGCGTTGCCGAACGAATTGCGCTGCGCGTTGTACGTGCCCGTCGAACCCGAGAAGCCGTTCGGGGTGATCGAGAACTCCGGATAGCCGCGCAGCATCTCGCCGAACTGCACGCCGCCGAGCGAGAACGACTGGGAGTAGAAGAACGCCCCCGGGTCGCCGAAGACCGCACCCGTCTTGGCCGTCAGCCCGACCGTGAACTTCAGCGGGTTGGAGCCCGGCTTTGAGCCGCCGATCTGCCCGAGCAGCGCGTAGGAGCGCATCTCGGTGTAGTAGCGCTGGAACGTGGACGTGCCGCCCAGCAGGCCGCCGTTGAAGTCGGCCTTGATGGTCTGCATGCTCCCCTGCGTCGCGAACGGCATGTCCACGCGCGTGTCGCGCGTCAGCGATAGCCCCAGGTTCGACCGGAAGCAGCGCGTGCATCCCCCCGAGTTGGTGACCGTGCCCAGCAGGCCGCCGCTGCCGAACTTCACCGCCTCCGCGCCGTACGACACGAAAATCCGCGAGAAACGCGAATTCGGGAGCGGGAAGCCCAGCTGCAGGCTGGCGCCGGTGCGGATCGAGCGGCCCAGGTCCGCGATGCGGTAGCGCGCCTGCGAGTTGTACGCCGTCACCGTCCCCGAGAGCCGGCTCTTCCGGATGGCGGGGTCGGTGTAGCTCAGGTTGAAGTCGTTGATGTACCGGCCGTACTGCCACTGCATCGAGCCGCGCTTGCAGTTCCCCCAGAGGTTGGGCTGCTGGAGGCCGATGAACCCGCCGACCCCCGTGCCCTGCCCCATGGACGCGCCGAAGTTGATGTTGCCGGTACGCTTCTCCTTCACGCGGAAGATCACGTCCACGTCCCCCGCCTCGTTCGCCGGCTTCGTGTCGGGCGGCGGGATGGGCGTCTCGAAGAAGCCCATGTTGCCGAGGCCCTGGTACGAACGGATCAGCCGGTCCTGGTTGAACACGTCGCCGGGAATGACGAACAGCTGCTCGCGGATGCACGACTCGTTGGTGTAGTCGTTGCCCAGGATGTCCACGCGGTTGATGATCGCCGGCTGGTTCTCGGTGATCTCCCAGCGGAGATTGACGCGCGGCACCGAATCCGGGCTCATCCCCGCCGGCTCCGCCACCGGGCGGATCTGCGCGTAGATGTAGCCGTCATTCTGGTACAGCGTCCGTACCTTCTGCGTGGCATCGTCCCATTGCGTCCGGTCGAACAGGTTGGACGCCGCCTTCTTGCGCCGCACGAGTGCCGCCACGCGCTGCGGCAGCGTGGGGGCGCCGCTCGTGAACGGGAAGAACCGCTGCACGTCCTCCGTGGAGAAGTGCTTGTTCCCGTCCACCGCGAAGGAGCCCACGTTGTACCGGCGCCCCTCGTTCACGGTGAGTTCGATGAGCCCCTTTCCGCGCGCGCGGTCGATCAGGAGCGTGTCCCGGAGGAACTGGAAGTCCACGAAGCCCTGCTTCGCGAACAGCTCCGGGATGCGCTCGCCGAGATCGCCGGCGTACTTGTCCTCGTCGAACGCGCCCTTGCGCCACCACCAGAAGCCCTCGGGGCGCGTCTTCATCGTCTTGACGATCGCCTTGGTCGGCACCTCGGTGTTGCCGATCACCTTCACGCCGGAGACGGCAAGCCGCCGCCCCTCGTCAATGCGAAACAACAGCTTGATCTTGTTGTCGACCGTCGTCGTTTCGGGCTTAATCTGCGCCAGGTAGAAGCCGCTGGCCTCGTAGACAGAGTCAATGCGGGTGATGGCAAGCGCCACCTGCGCGGGATCAACCGGCCGGCCGATCAGCAGGTCCACCTTGTCGCGGACGGTGCGCAGCGAGACCACCTCCGGCCCCACCACATCCACGTCGAGGAGCAGCGGGCGCTCGACCACGAGGATCATGAGCGTCGCCTGCTGGCCGTCCGCGGAGAGGATGCACGTCAGCCGGACGTCGTCGAACTGGCCGCCCTCGAACACCTTGCGGATGGCGCGCTGGAGGGTCGGGTAGTTCAGCGCCTCTTTGGCGCGCAGGCCGGCATCCGACAGGATGGTGGACGTCGGGACACGCTTGTTGCCGCTGACGGCAATCGTGTCCGGCGTCTGGCACCGTCCATCATCGGGCTGTTGTGCGCCCAGCGGTTCGATACCCGCCAGGGCGACCAATGCCAGGGCGGAAAGGGTCAGTCGAAGCATAAGCAGATAAATATACATAAGAGGCCGGGAGGATTGCAGTTGCAACCCTCCCGGCCCTGTCAGGTTCCTTCCTACGCCTTCGGGCTACTGGCGGGGACCCTGAACTCCAGACGCGTGCCGTCGGCACTGACGTCCACCTCGATTTCGTCCCCCCTCGCGAAGTCCGCGAGCAGGATCCTCTCCGACAGGGGGTCCTCGATAAAGCGCTGGATCGCCCGTTTGAGCGGCCGGGCACCGTACGCTTCGTCGTAGCCATGCCCGACCAGGAAGTCGAGCGCGGCGTCCGACAGCTTCATGACCAGTTCCTCCTCAGCCAGGCGCTTGTGCACGTCGCGCATGAGGATGGTGACGATCTGGGCAATGTGCTCCCGCTGCAACGGATGGAAGACGATGGTGTCGTCCAGCCGGTTCAGGAACTCGGGGTTGAAGGTGTGCTGCAGTTCCTCGCGCACCTTCTCCGCCATCTTCTCGAACCGCGCCGTGACCCCGCCCCCCTCGGAGCCGAACCCGACGGTCCGGCTCTTCGTGATGTCCTTGGCGCCCACGTTCGACGTCATGATGACCACGGTGTTCTTGAAGTCGATGACGCGACCGTAGTTGTCGGTCAGGTGCCCCTCGTCGAGCACCTGCAGCAGGATGTTGAAGACGTCAGGATGTGCCTTCTCGATCTCGTCGAGCAGGACGACGCTGTACGGCTTGCGCCGCACGGCCTTGGTGAGCGCCCCGGAGTCCTCGTAGCCCACGTAGCCCGGGGGCGCGCCGATCAGGCGTGATACCGAGAACTTCTCCATGTACTCCGACATGTCCACGCGGATGAGCGCCGAGGCGTCGGCGAACAGGAACTTCGCGAGCGCGCGGGCGAGTTCGGTCTTGCCGACACCGGTTGGGCCGCAGAAGATGAACGACCCGATCGGGCGCTTGGGATCCTTGAGCCCCGCGCGGCTGCGGCGGATGGACCGCGCGATCGCCTTGATCGCGTCCTCCTGCGCCACCACGCTCTCGTGCAACTCCTCCTCCATGCGCAGCAGGCGCGCCGTCTCCGCCTCCTGGAGCCGCGTCACCGGAATGCCCGTCCAGCGGCTCACGATGAAGGCGATCTCCTCCTCTCCCAGCACGGGGCGGAACGACTGCCGCCGCTGCTCCCACGCCTCCTGCCGCGTGCGAATCTCGCCCTGCAGCTCGCGCTCGCTGTCGCGCAGCGACGCCGCGCGCTCGAAATTCTGGTCGCGCACCGCTGCGTCCTTCTCCGTGTTGACCGCGTCGAGCTTTGCCTTGAGCTCGGCCACCTCTGGCGGCGGCACCTGCGCCGCCAGCCGCGCGCGCGCGCCCGCCTCGTCGATCACGTCAATCGCCTTGTCCGGGAGGAACCGGTCGGTGATGTAGCGCTCGCTCAGCTTGGCCGCCGACGACAGCGTGTCGTCGGGAATGGTCACGCGGTGGTGGTCCTCGTAGCGCTTCCGGAGCCCCTTGAGGATGTCCACCGTCTCGTCAATCGAGGGCGGCTCGACCACCACCGTCTGGAAGCGGCGCTCCAGCGCCCCGTCCTTCTCGATGTACTTCCGGTACTCGTTCAGGGTCGAGGCGCCCACGCACTGCAGCTCGCCACGCGCCAGCGCCGGCTTGAGCATGTTGCTCGCGTCGATCGCCCCTTCCGCCGCGCCGGCGCCCACCAGCGTGTGCAACTCGTCGATGAACAGGATGATCTGCTTGTTCAGCGCGATTTCGTTCATCACCGCCTTGAGCCGCTCCTCGAACTGGCCGCGGTACTTGGTGCCGGCGATGACCGCCGCCATGTCGAGCGAGAGCACGCGGTGCTCGCGCAGCGAGTCCGGGCTGGTGCCGTTGGCGATCATCTGGGCCAGCCCCTCGACGATGGCGGTCTTGCCCACGCCCGGCTCGCCAATCAGCACGGGGTTGTTCTTCTTGCGGCGCGTCAGCACTTCCATGACGCGCTCGATCTCCTTGAACCGGCCGATGGTCGGGTCCAGCTGCCCTTCGGCGGCGAGGGTCGTCAGGTCGCGGCAGAAATGGTCGAGCGCCGGTGTTTTGGACTTCTTCTCGCCCTTGGCGCCGGGCGTGCCCGGGGCCGGCGTCGGCGCTCCCGGAGCCGGCGTGGCACCGCTCTGAGGCGGCTCGGCCCCGCCGAGCAGGCGCAGCGTCTCCGCGCGCGCCGCCTCCAGCGAGACGTTGGCATCGGCCAGGACCTGCGCCGCAATGCCCTTCTCCTCGCGCAGCAGCCCCAGCAGCAGGTGCTCGGTGCCGACGTACGAATGCCCCAGTTCCCGGGCCTCGCCCATGGCGAGCTCGAGCACCTTCTTGGCGCGCGACGTGTACGGCAGGTCGGGGCCGGTGGCCTGGACCGCCTTTCCCTTTTTCACCGTCTCCTCGATCTTCTGCTGGATCTCCTCGAGTTCGACGTTGAGGTGCTGCAGCACGGCGGCCGCCACCCCTTCGCCCTCCCGGATCAGGCCGAGCAGGATGTGCTCCGTGCCAACGTACTCGTGATGGAGGCGGGCAGCCTCCTCGCGAGCCATCGCCAGCACCTTTCGCACACGTTCGGTGAAGTTGTAGCCGTTCATCGTCTCTCCGGTCGTCGCTGGCGAAGCCGCTACGCCTCGCCCGCCTCCACGGCCAGCACCCCGCGCACGTAGCGCGCACGGGCGAGATTGGCCTCGATCTCCGTCAGCGGCCGCCCCTCCGCCAGCGAGAGGTGCGCCGCCTGGCTGAACACCAGCAGCTTGTTCAGCGTGTATACACTCAAGCCACCAATCAGGTACATGCCGACGGCAAGCCGCACGCCGCTCAGGAGGTTCATGGCCTCGTCGGCGCCGAGGTTCCGGGCGTACCGCAGGGTGCCATACGCCCGCCACAGCTTGTCCTCGATAATATAACCGGCATCCCGGCTCAGGACACGCCGGGCCTCGGTCTCCCGCGAGATCACGTGCGCCACCACCCGTGCCAGGTGGTCGCAGAGCTCGTCCTCGGTGCGTCCCAGGGTCGTCTGGTTGGAGATCTGGAAGAAGTTCCCGACCACCTCGCTCCCCTCGCCGTACAGCCCTCGGTACGTCAACCCCATCTGCTGCAGGCCGGTCAGCACCTTGCCGATCTCCTGCGTCAGCACGAGGCCGGGCAGGTGGACCAACACCGACGCCCGCAGTCCCGTTCCCACGTTGGTGGGGCACGACGTCAGGAAGCCGAACTCGTGATGGTACGCCAGCGGGAGGCGCTCGCCGAGTTCGCGTTCCAGCAGGGCGGCGCGCTCCCATGCCCCGCCGATGTCGAAGCCCGACCGGAAGACCTGCAGGCGCAGGTGATCTTCCTCGTTGACCATGAGCGCCGCCTCGTCGCCCACCAGAACCGCCGACCCGCTGCGCGCCGTCGGCGCGCCCAGCTCGGCGAGTTCTCTGCTCACCAGGTGGCGTTCGTGCAGGAGGTGCCGCTCGTTCGCCGTCAGCGCGTCCACCCGCAGGAGGACGGCGCCCGAGAGCAACGTCGTACCGGTCGCCGCCTCGCGCACCAGCTCCAGCACCCGCAGGCGTTCGGCGTCTCCCGCCCGCGGACTGAACGGAATCCCGGACAGGTTGCGCGCCAGCCGCACGCGCGACGACAGCACGATGTCGGCATGCGGCCCGGACGCCGTGATCCACGGCATCCCGCCATCCGGCAGCAACGACAGGTCGAGCGTCACTCGAAGGACCGGATCTGGTCGCGCAGCGTCGCGGCCAACTCGAACTCCTCGGCCGCCACCGCCTGCTGCAGCCGTTCGCGCAGCTGCTCGAGCTCGGACGCCGCGTTGTCGGCTGCCGGGGCCTCGTACTCGCGGCCACGGTGGCGCGCGGCGCCGTGCACCCGCCGCAGCAGTTCGCGCAGCGCCCCCTCAAACGCCGTATAGCACTGCGCACAGCCGAGCCGCCCCGAAGCGCGGAAGTCGCGCAGCGACGTCTGGCAGTACGCGCAGCGCACCTGGTCGCCCGCGGCCGGTGACGCCTGCTGCTGTACGGCGTGCAGGAAGTCGCCGAGCGGGTGCTTCGGCATCGCCACGGTCGTCTCGATCCCCTTGGCCGCCGCGCACTTCTCGCACAGGTGGAGCTGCGTCACCTCCGCCTCGATGATCTGCGTGAGGTGCACCACCGCGTCGCGCTCCCGGCACTGGTCGCACAGCATCAGACCAGCCCCTCGCCGCGATTCGCGTGCAGCGTGCCGTCCTCGAGCAGCAGGATGCGCTGGGCGCGCGACGCCAGCGATCGGTTGTGCGTCACGACCACCAGCCCCACCCCCATTTCGGTGGCCAGCGACGCAAACAGGTCGTGCAGCGACTCGGCGTTCAGGTGGTCCAGGTTGCCGGACGGTTCGTCGGCGAGCACCAGCGGCGGTGACGCCGCGAGCGCGCGCGCCACCGCGGTGCGCTGCTGCTCGCCGCCCGACAGCTCCCCCGGCCGATGCGTCATGCGTCCCGCCAGCCCCACACGCGCCAGCAGTTCCTGTGCCCGTGCCCGTGCCTTGCCGTAAGACTCGCCCGCTATTCTCAGGGGCATCATCACGTTCTCGAGCGCGGTGAATTCCTTCAGCAGGTGATGGAACTGAAAGACGAAGCCTACCGACCGGTTGCGCAGGGCCGCGAGTTCCACGTCCGCCACCTGGCTCACCGCCGTCCCGTCAAGGATGACGTCACCGCCCGTGGGGCGCTCCAGCGCGCCCAGCACCTGGAGCAAGGTGCTCTTGCCCGCGCCGCTCGCGCCGACCACGGCCACCATTTCCCCGCGCGCCACGTGCAGGTCCACGCCGTCGAGCACGACGATCTCGCCGCCGTCGCCGCCGATGAAGACCTTCCGCACGCCGCGCGCCTCGAGGATCGGGGTCATTCGTCGCGGATTGCCTCGATCGGGTAGAGGCGCGAGGCCTGCCGCGCCGGGTACAGCGTGGCCAGCGCCGCCACGGCGAATCCGAGCAGCGCCATCAGCACCGTGTCACCGGGCTCGAGCCGTACCGGAAGATGGTCGATGAAGTACACGGTGGGATCGAGCGTGATCAGCCGGTACCGGTCCACCACCAGGCCCAGCGCGCCGCCGAGCACCGTGCCGGCCAGTGTCCCGACGCAGCCGATCACCGTCCCCTGAATCAGGAAGATGCGGCGGATGGAGGCCTCCGTGGCGCCCATCGCCTTGAGGATGCCGATCTCCCGCGTCTTGTCGCGTACCACCATCGTGAGCGTGCTCACGATGTTGAAGGCCGCCACGAGGATGATGAGCAGGAGGATCACGCCCATCCCCAGCTTCTCGAGCTTGAGCGCGCGGAAGAGCGAGCTGTTCTGTTCCTGCCAGTCCACGGTGTGGAACGGAAACTGCAGCGCCGTGCTCACGCGCTCGGCGACGAGCGGGGCCGACCAGCGGTCGGCGGTGGCCACCTCGAGGCCGGTCACGGCGCTGTCGAGGCCGGCGAACTCCTGCGCCACCTGCAGGTCCACAAAGACGTATGCGTTGTCGTACTCATACATCCCCGTCTCGAAGACGCCCGTCACCTCGAACTCGGCGATCCGCGGTATGAACATCCCGAGCACCGCATCCGGCTTGAGCCCGGCCGCCGTGACCATCGTGAGGCGCGTCCCCGGCTGGCCGGGATAGGCCGAGAGCCGGTCGGCGAGCAGCTTCCCCACCACCGCGCCGCGGCGCTTGCCGTCGGCCGTGACAAACGAGAAATCGCCCATGATGGCGTGGTCACGGATGCTCGTCACGTGCCGCGTCCTGGCGCTCGTGGGCTCGATCCCCGACACCGACACGCTCTCGGTGTAGTCGCTCCGGGCCTTCGCCAGCGCCGGCGTCAGCACGAACGGCGCGACGGCGACGACGCCATCCACCGTGGCCACCTTGGCCTGCACCGCGCGCCACCCGTTGATCTTCAGGTCGTCGCCGAAGGTCAGCACGCGGAAGTCCGGGCTCCCCACGAGGATCTTCTCGCGCAGGTCGGTCTGCAGGCCGTTCATCACGCCGATGATCAGGATCAGCGCGCTCACGCCCACGACGATGCCGCCGATGGCGATGAGCGAGATGAACGAGAGCCACCGCGTGCGCCCACGCGAGCGGAGGTACCGCCAGGCGATTTCCAGCTCTAATCGGTTGACCATCGCCCCCCCCGCAGTTATCCCCACCCCCTGCACCCACCGTGCCCGTGCCCCTGCACCCCACCCTGCACCCTGCACCTCACTCTGCCCCCACCCCTACTCCGGCCTCATCGTCGGAAAGAGTATGACATCCCGAATATGCGCCGTCCCCGTGAGGTACATGAACAGCCGGTCCATCCCGACGCCCACGCCGCCCATCGGCGGCATGCCGTATTCCATGGCGCGCAGGTAGTCCTCGTCCACGCCCGTCGCCTCCTCGTCGCCTGCCGCCTTCAGCCGGGCCTGCGCCTCGAATCGCTGCCGCTGATCGATGGGATCGTTGAGTTCCGAGAACGCGTTGGCCATTTCCTTGCCTCGCGCGAACAGTTCGAACCGTTCCGTGAGTGCCGGGTTCCCGCGCTTCGGCTTCGCCAGCGGCGAAAGCTCCCTGGGGTAGTCCACCACGAACGTGGGCCGGTCGATCCTGCTCTCCACGTGATGCTGGAACAGCTCGTCCATCAGCTTTGGACGCGACAGCGCCGCGACGCCGTGCACGCCGGCATGCTCGGCCGCCTTTTGCAGCTCGGCGTCCGTCAGCTGCGTCACGTCCGGCACGCGCAGCGCCTGCGACAGCGACGGCAGCCACTCCATGCGAGGGAACGGCCCCTGCAGCACGGCGGGGTCGAACGCCGGCGCGTCGCTCGAGAGCCCCGCCGCCGTCAGCGAATCGCGCACGGCGGTGGCCGCCGCGATCATCAGGTCCTCCACGCGCCGCTTCATCACGGTGTAGTCGGCGTACGCCTCGTAGAACTCGAGCATCGTGAACTCCGGATTGTGCGTCCGGTCGGTGCCCTCGTTGCGGAAGTCGTGGCCGATCTCGTACACGCGGTCAAAGCCGCCCACCACCAGGCGCTTGAGATAGAGCTCATCGGCGATGCGCAGGTACAGCGGCATGTCAAGCGCGTTGTGATGCGTGACGAACGGCTTCGCCGCCGCGCCGCCGTACAGCGGCTGCAGCACCGGCGTCTCCACCTCGAGATACCCGAGGCTATCCATGAACGCCCGCACGGCGCTCGTCATGCGCGACCGCGCCGTGAAGAGCGCCCGCACCTCGGGGTGCACGGCGAGGTCGGCGTACCGCTGGCGCGACCGTTGCTCGCCGTCGGCGAACGCCGAGTGCCGCACCACCGTGCCGTCCACCACCTCTTCCTTGCCGAACGGGAGCGGGCGCAGCGACTTGGCCAGCAGCTCGAAGTGCTCCACGTGCACGGTCACTTCGCCGGTGCGTGTGCGGAAGAGCGGGCCGCGCACGCCGATGACGTCGCCGAGGTCGAGCAGGTCGCACACTGCCCACGCCGCCTCGCCCACCACGTCCTTCTTGAAGTAGAGCTGCACGCGCCCCGACGGATCGCCGAGGTGGGCGAAGGCCGACTTGCCGTGGCCGCGCCACGCGACGACGCGCCCGGCCACCTGCACCACCGGCCCCTCCGCCGCGTCGCCCAGCAGCGCCGGGCATGCGGCGGCCAGGTGCTGGCGGTCGAAGCCGTAGCCGAACGGCGCCACGTGCAGCGCCTGCAGCGCCGCCAGCTTCTCGCGCCGTGCCTGCAGCACGTAGTTCAGCTCGTCACTCATCGATCCGCTCCCGCGTTGCCCGCCACCTTGAGGTAGGCCTCGATGAACGGGTCGATGGCGCCGTCCATCACTTTCTGCACGTCGGTGATCTTCAGCTCCGTCCGGTGGTCGTTGACCATCGTGTACGGCTGGAAGACGTAGCTGCGGATCTGGCTGCCGAACGTGACGTCCGCCTTGTTCGCGTCGAGCTTCGCCTTCACCGCCGCCTGCTTGTCGAGCTCCAGCTGGTACAGCTTGTTCTTGAGCTGCTTCATCGCCTGGGCCTTGTTCTTCCCCTGGCTGCGCTCCTGCTGGCAGGCCACCACGATGCCCGACGGGATGTGCGTCAGCCGCACCGCGGAGCTCGTCTTGTTCACGTGCTGGCCGCCGGCGCCGCTCGCGCGGAAGACGTCTATCTTGATGTCCTCCTCGCGGACCTCGATGGTGATCTCGGTGTCCACCACCGGATACACGAAGATCGACGCGAAGCTCGTGTGACGCCGTGCCTGCGAATCGAAGGGCGAGATGCGCACGAGGCGATGCACGCCCGCCTCGGGGCGCAGGAAGCCGTAGGCGTAGCTCCCCTTGATCTCGAGCACCGCGCCCTTGATGCCGGCCTCCTCGCCCTCGCTCAGGTCGAGAATCTCCACGCCGTAGCCGCGGCGCTCGGCCCAGCGCGTGTACATGCGCATGAGCATCTGCGCCCAGTCCTGCGCCTCGGTGCCGCCGGCCCCGGCGCTGATCTCCACCTGCGCGTCGCGGAAGTCGTCGCGCCCCTGCAGCAGCGACCGCAGCTTGAACGCCTCGACTTCGTCGACCAGCGCCGCCGTTTCGCGCTCCACCTCGGCGATCATCTCCGCGTCCGGCTCGCTATCGAGCATCGCGTCGAGCTCGAGCGCCGACCGCACGCGCCCCCACAGCTTGTCGAACGGGTCCACCCACGCCTTCAGCAGCTTCATGTCCTGCACCGCGGCCTGGGCGCGCTCCGGCGCGTCCCAGAAGCCCGGTGCGGTCATCTCGGTCTCGAGTGCCGCCAGCCTGGCCCGCTTGCCCTCGAGGTCAAAGGAACCTCCGCAGCTCGGTGAGACGTGACTCATCCAAACGCAAAGATTTGCTGCGCTCGCTTTCAGCCATCAGCGTGGGATTGTGGTTCGGGAATGCTCAGAGAGTACCGATATAGGGAAAGCTAATAGCGCAGCAGGCAAACAACAGAGAGACAACAGACAAACAACAGAGAAACAACAGAGAAACAACAGAGAAACAACAGAGAAACAACAGAGAAACAACAGAGAAACAACAGAGAAACAACAGAGAAACAACAGAGAAACAACAGAGCCCCGACCCGCGGCTGTACTGTTGTCTCTCTGTTTTCTCTCTGTTGTCTCTCTGTTGTCTCTCTGTTGTCTCTCTGTTGTCTCTCTGTTGTCTCTCTGTTGTCTCTCTTTAGAAAATCTTCTTCCCGCCAGCCAGAATGTCGTTCAGCGCTTCTTGAAAGTGGTTCGTGGTCTCGGCAAACTCCTTGCCGACCTGGTCGCAGAACTCCTCGTAGCTCTTCTTGATCTCCTCGCGGAAGATCTCCTTGAGAGTACCGTTGGCCAGCCCCTCTTCCCGCTTCTGCGGCAGGTACGCCACCATGTCTGACACCAGCGCCCGGGCGAGGCGCTTGGCCTTCTGGTTCGGATCGTTGTTGAGGAACGGGTTGATGACGCGACGCGTCCCGGTCGGTGTTCCCGCAGGTGCGGGAACCACTGGGACGGGCTGGGTCTTCCCCATATCCTGAGCCGGAGCGGCGGGCGCGGTCGGCGGCGCCACCAGCGACGGCATCATCGGTGTCGGCGCCACCGGACGCAGCGGTACGGCGGCCGGGGGCATCGGTGGCACGAAGCCTGGAAGCCCCACCGGTGCGGGCGACGGCGCCGTCGCTGGCGGCGTGCCCATAAGCGGCGCGACCGTCCGCGGCGTCACCATCCGCGGCGTCACCATCGTCGGTCGCAGGCCAGGCACGGCCGACGGCGGAGCGGACGCCACGCGCGGCGCTGCCCGGGGGGCCGGAGGCGCGGCAGGCACGGGTGCAGGCGCCGCGGGCGCCGCGGGCGCCGCGAACGGCATAGGGGTAGGCGTGGCGGACCGCGCCGGCGTGAAGGGCCCTGGCGCGCCCGGACGGGGCAGCGGCGGCGTCGCACCGCCCGGCATCGGCGGCGGCAACGGCGGCATGGTGGGACGCGGCATAGCCGTCACGGGGGGGCGGAGCCGGCGCTTCAAAGGCAGGTTCCGCAGCCGACGGCGGCGCGGCGGCCCCGAGCCGCATGGCTGGCTGCGCCATGCCCCCCGAGACCCGAGGCATGGTGCTCGGCTCGGGGACTGGCGCCATCGGCCGCACGGCGGTGGCTGGCATCGAGGTGCGCCTGCCCTCCTGCTCGGCGACCGCCGCCGCCGGAGGCGCCATGGTGATCACGCCGCCGCACACCGAGCAGCGCGCGCGCACCCCGACCGTCGGCACCTTGGACGGGTCCACGCGGAAGACCGACCGGCATTCAGGACATGAGACGTTCACTTCTCCTCCAACACGCTGGCCGCGTTAAATACCGACGGACGCGGCTCCTCCTCATCCGCGGCGGTGTCGCCGCGGCGGTCAATCGTAAAGACCGAGCCCGGCAGGCTCTTGGCATAGCTCTTCATTTCCGTCGCGAGTTCGCTCACCTGCGACGGGTGCGTGAAATGGCGCCGCTCGTTCGTCACCACGCCGATGGACACGGTCATGAGCGGCACCTTGTGCAGCTGGCCGCGTCGGTCCTTCCCAAAATAATAGCCCGCGCGACGATCCTGCTCGGAGTACTGGTACGGGACGATCGCGTCGAAGACCGAGACGATCTCGTTGCAGACCTCCTGCACCGCTTCCACCGGGATCACGAACAGAAAATCATCGCCGCCGATGTGGCCCACGAAGCCGCGTTCCGACACGATCCCCTTCACGACGTCGTGCAGGATCTTCGACAGGATGCGGATCACGCGGTCGCCGTCGTAGTAGCTGTACCGGTCGTTGTATTCCTTGAAGTGGTCGAGGTCGGCATAGCACGCCGCGAAGAGTGCATCCCCTTCGAGGCGCCGCGCAATCTCCGTCTCGATCTCGATGCCGCCGGGCAGCCGCGTGGACGGATGCACGTACGTGTCGCGATCCGACCGGCGCAGCAGCGCCGCGACGCGCAGCGACACCTCGGCGACGTCGGTCCCCTCACGAATCACCTCGTCGGCCAGCACGTCGAAGGCGGCGGCAAAGGACCTGGGATCGTCGCGCACGAGTACCAGCGCGGGGACGATGCCGGTGAACGAATCCGCCTTGAGCCGCTGGCACCCCTTCAATCCCGCCACTGGATGCGTGCGCGCGTCGATGATGGCGAGCCGCGGTCGCGACCGCAGCGCCGCCGACATCAACTCATCGGCCGTCGCCACCGTCGCCGTCGGCAGACGATGCGTCTCGAGCCATGCCCGGATGGACTCCGGTACGACTTGCCCGTCTGGTGCGAATACAACCGCAGTCGTGTGCGACACGCGTTCCGCTCGGCTCCTCTCTGGAAAACGTAACGTACCCGCTGGCGATGGGCGTGTCAAACACAAGCGAGAACACGACTTGCACTTCGTATCAGGGGTGTTGCAGGGCTGTGTCGGCTCAGGGAATCGGCAGCGACCCGCGTAGCGCAAATCCGCGACCGTCGCTTCCCTCCAGTCCCTCGATGCGCAGCGCGATGACGGCGTCCACCGCCGACAGCAGGTGGTTGGCCAGCACCACACTCAGTGCGGCGCGTGCCTCACGAAACGAGGTATTGCTGCGCCGGATGGTGCGGATGTACAGATCCTGTTCGAACTGGGCGTTCCGCCAGGACCAACGGTACTCCGGACGCACCGCGCGGTCGAGATAGAAGTTGATCGCCCGTCGGTACTCGGAGCTCGAGAGCAGCGGAGGGACGCTGGGGTCACGCCAGTAGGTCGTGCGGGCCATCTGCCACATGGCGCCGTTGTAGGTGTCGGGATTGATGTCGGGATCCACCTCGCCACCCGGCGTCCGATCAAAGACGCCGCTCTCGAGGTAATATTGCATCGACTCGTAATACGCCCATTGGCCGACGGGTCGGGACGGACCGTACAGCGATCGTGCCACGTCGCGTGCCAAGGCCCTGTACCGGTCCCGCTGTCGCCGCGCCTCCGTGCGCTGGTTGGCGAACTCGAGCACGGCCCACGCCTCGAGCGCCAGATAGGCGACGAACCGGTCCTGAGTCAACAACGCCTGGCCGGCGCCGGGGAGGATGAGCGAGGCGACCGGCGCCCACCGCCGTCGCTCCGCTTCGGAGAGCCGCGGATCCCCAGGCTGCCCGACGCCCGGCACCGCAACCGCACGTGAAACCGCCGCCGCCGACCAGCCCGCCCAGCGCGCCGGTGAAGACTCAGCGTCCCACCGGAAAGGCCCGACTCCAGAGCGCGCAGCCACCTGCTGCTGCGCCCACGCGGGTTGCACGCAGGCTGAGAGGCCCGTGAGGCCCGTGAAGCTCGCGCAGCTCGCGAGCAGCAGGCCCATCCGCCGCGCGAGAGGCCGTGTCACCAGCTTATCCGCAGGCTGAGGTAGGTGGGTGGCTGTCCCGCATCGGACGAGAGCCCACCGAAGACCCGGGCAAAATCGATGCTGAGCGCCCCCCGCACGAATCCGAGGCCAATCGCGGGACCGGTCGTATCCCCGGTGCCGGACGCGTAGCCGGCGCGCAGGAACAGCTGCCGCTGGAGCCCAAGTTCCGCCCCGAGGCGAACCGCCGGATCGTCGAGCGACGTGCGGTTCACCAGCTCGACTGCCCATCGCAGCTCCGTGCCAGGCAGCGCCGCCGACACCCGTGGGACGCGCGCGCCGATGCCCGCGTGCAGGCGCGTCGGCAGCGGATCCGACTGCGCGTCGTCATTCACTTGCAGCTTGAGCCCGAGTTGACGCACGCCGAGTCCTGCCGTCACGCTATCCGCGCGCTGGCCTTGCCATTGGAACCCGGCGTCCAGGCCGCTCGTCGATACCACGTAGTCAATGCTCGGCGCGCACGGACCCGTGCAGTCGCTGCGTCGCTGGATGAGCTTGTACGTGACGCCGGCCCGCATGGAGGGTCCGAGCGTCGCCGCATACGTCAACATCGCCAGAACGTCGCGCGTCAGGAGTTGCCCCACCACGTTACCCACGTCATCGGTAAGCTCCTGTGCGCCGTAATCGTGGAGCTGTGCGCCAAGGCCGAGCACGCCTGCCTTGCCCGCCGGATACACGATCCCGAGCGCCGAGCCGTTCGCCACCAGCGTCTTTGAGTAGTAGAGCGCCACCTCGCGCGTGGTCATGCGCGCAATCCCCGCGGGGTTGCCCCAGAGCGACTCGGAGCCGGCTTCGGCGGTCACCGACGTTTGTCCCGCAGCGACGGTTCGTGCTCCCACGGGCACGAGCAGCACGAGCGCGCCCTCCGTGGAGAGCCCGCCCTGCGCCTGCACGGGACGCACGGCCACCGCGACGGCGATCGTCGCGCCCACCGTGGCGAGCAGCGCCACGCGGGACGCCGCGTACCGCGCGGCGCTCAGCACGCCGCGCAGGTCAGAGCGGCGAAGCCTCATCGACGAGCATGACGGGAATGTCGTCGCGCACCGGATAGCGCAGCCGGCACGCCCGGCAGTCGAGCGCCGGCTCCTCCTCACGGTAGATCAGCGCCCCCTTGCACTTGGGGCAGACCAGGATCGCTAGCAGTTGCGGGGAAATCGTCATTTCTTCTCGTCCGGAGGCAGCGTGTACCCCAGCCGCGCGAGCGCCGCCGGATTCCGCCGCCAGTTGGGAAGCACCTTCACGTGCAAATCGAGATAGACCGCGCCGCCTACGAGCGTCTCGATCCGCTTGCGGGCCTCGGTGCCGATGGCCTTGATGCGCCGTCCCCCGCTGCCGATCAGGATGCGCTTCTGGCTGTCGCGCTCCACATGGAGCACCGCACGAATGTACACCGGCGTACTCGTCTCCCGGAACTCCTCAATCTCGCAGGCGAGCGCGTGCGGCACTTCCTCGCTGAGCTGCTCCAGCGCCGCCTCGCGCACGGCTTCGCGGGCGAAGAACCGCAGATGCTGGGTCGAGAGGTCCTCTTCGGGATACAGGAACGGGCTCTCCGGGAGGAGTGCCGCGATGGCGTCAAGCAGCGCCGGCAGCCCGTGGCCCGTGCGCGCCGAGAGCACCATGGCGCCCGGATGCGCTCGCTCGAGTTCGCGCCGCACCACCTCGTTGACCAGGTCGCCCTTGTTGAACGCCAGCAGCACGGGCGCCTCGGGCGGCCGGCCCAGCCCCGCCACCTCTGCCAGCGCGGGCGCCACCGGGTCGCGCGAGGCGTCCACCACGTACACGATCACGTCCGCCTCACGCAAGGCGGCGAGCGCGGCGCCAACCATCGAGCGGTGCAGCTGATGACGGGGTTCCAGCAGCCCCGGCGTGTCGAGTATCACCATTTGCACGCCGCCCTCAGTGCGCAATCCAACAATGCGATCGCGCGTGGACTGCGGCTTCGGACTCGTGATTGCGAGGTGCTGTCCGACGAGCCGGTTCAGCAGGGTGCTCTTCCCCGCGTTCGGCTTCCCTACGACGGTCACGATGCCGGCTTTGGTCATCTTCCAGGGACGATTGGGGTCAACGGATTGGCACGCCATGTCGCCGCTGAAACATGGCGGGCGGCGCGACTCCTCGTCACGCCGCCCGCCGTTGCCTGCACTCACCGATTACGGCTTCTTGCCGTCCTTGTCCTTCTTGTCCTTGTCCTTGTCGTCCTTGTCGTTCCCGTCGTCGTCGCCATCATCGTCGTCGTCGCCGGAGCGCTGGTCGTGCGGCACCACCACCGCGCAACTCGCCGTGGCGGAATTGCCCGCCTTGTCGAAGCCGCGATACGTGATTGTGTAGATGCGGTCGCGCAGGGTGCCCGCGCGCTCGGCACGCAGCTGCCCCGTCACGTCGGCGGTGTTCAGCGTCCACCCCGCGATGTCGCTCGAGGTGTTGCCGTCGCCCTGGCCGTTCGCCGGCTCGTTGCTCGTCACCGACAGGAGCTTGAACCCGTTCGCGCCCGAGCCGGCATCGGTGAGCGTCACCCGCACGCGGATGTCACGCATCTTGCGGTTCACCGGCCACAGTCTGTCCGGATCCGCACTGCACGAGATCGTCGGCGGCGTCGTGTCCGTCTGCTTGGTGAACTGCGCGGTCACCGCGACGGCGGCGGTCATGGTCACCGTGCACGTGCCCGTCCCCGAGCACGCGCCGCCCCAGACCGCGAACGACGACCCTGGGTTGGGCGCGGCGGTGAGCGTCACGACCGTCCCCTGCGGGAACGTCGCCGTGCATGTCGTCATCGCACAGTTGATGCCGGCCGGTGACGAGGTCACCACGCCGCTGCCGGTGATGCCCATGACCGTCACGGTCATCGTGGCGGTGAGGCGCGTGAACTCCGCGTTTACCGACCGCGCCGCGCTCATCGGCACCGTGCAGGCGCCCGTGCCCGTGCCCGTGCCCGTGCACGCGCCGGTCCAGCCCGCAAAGGCCGACCCCGTTGTTGCTGCTGCCGTCAGCGTGACGCTCGTTCCCTCGGCATAGCTCTCCGAGCAGTCCGCGCCGCAGGTGATCCCCGCCGGTGCGGACGTCACCGTCCCCGTGCCGGTGCCCGACTTCGTGACGGTCAGGGCGAACAGGCGTGTGAACTCCGCGTTCACCGACTTCGCCGCGGACATCGGCACGACGCAAGCGCCGGAGCCCGTGCAGGCGCCGCTCCACCCCGTGAAGACGGAACCGGTTGACGCCGTCGCCGTCAGCGTGACGTTGATCCCTTCGTCGAAGCTGGCGGTGCAGGTGGTGCCGCAGGTGATCCCCGCCGGCGCCGACGTCACCGTCCCCGTTCCGGTCCCCGACTTCGTCACCGTCAGCGGTTGCGTGAGCCGCACGAACGTCGCGCTCACCGCGCGCGCCTGGTTCATGCGCACCACGCACACCGGGTTCGCGCCTGAGCAGTAGCCGCCGCTCCATCCGGAGAACGCGTAGCCCGCGCTCGCCACCGCGGTCAGCGTCACCTGCGAGCCGGCCGTGAACGATGCGGTGCACAGGCTTCCGCAGCTGATGCCCGCGGGCTGCGAGGTCACCGCGCCACCCGACGTGGTCGACACTGTCAGCGTCTGGGGCGGCGGCATCGGTGCCGCCACGTCGGCCAGCCCCGTGCCGAAGTCGATCTGCAGGCGCGCGCTGCCATCGCAGCAGTCCTCAAAGCCGACAATGGTGATGCTATGCGCTCCCGCCGGCAACGCCACCGTCGCGTCGAGCGTCAGGTAGCCGGGCGCGACGCTGCCAAAGACCGACGTGATCAGCGTACCGTCCACCCAGATGCCGCCGCCCGCCTGGAAGTCGAGGTTGGCCGTGATGCGCAGCTCCGCGGCGGCGGCCGCGGTCACGCCGAGCACCGTGCGCGTGCCAAGATTGACGCCGGCGCCGACGTTGGGTGCCGTGAAGAGCGATCCGTTGTTCGAGATGACCGGCACCGGCACCGGCTCGTTGGTGTAGCCGGGGCTGTCGGTGGGCAGGCTCTCGAACAGCGTCCACGCATTGCCTGCGTTCGGCTGCGTGCCGGCGCGGTCCCAGAAGCGCGTCTCCATCGTCATGCCCGTCGTGGTCACCGCGCCCACGAACTTGGCGGTCACGGTCCGCGCCATGTTCATGGTCACCACGCAGGTGCTGCTCATGCCGGTGCAGGCGCCGCCCCAACCGGCGAAGACCGATGACGGCGTCCACGACGCGGTCAGGGTGACCGCCGTGCCATAATCGAAGTCGTACGTGCACGTCGCGCCGCAGCTGATGCCGGCCGGCGCCGAGGCCACCGAGCCAGCAGCGGCGCCAAGCTTGCTGACGCTCAGCGTGCGCGTCGGCATCGGAGCCACGATGTCTCTCCAGCCGGTGCCGACGTCAATCTGGCCGCCGGTTCCAAAGTCGTCGCCGCTCTCAAAGCCGATGATCTCGATCACATGCGGGCCGGCGGAGAGCTGGAGCGGGAGGATCTCGATGACGCCCCAGGGATTCGTCACCCAGAGCGGTTCCGTCGCGCCGTCCGGGCGCTCGTCGGACAACCAGTACCCATACCACGTGGGATCGTCCCAGTTCTCGCCAATCGGCGTGCCGTCGAGCAGCACCACGCCTCCCAGGAAGTCCACCCCGAAGCGCACGCCGATGGAACTCGGCCCGTTGGAGTTGAGCGAGATCGTGATCCGCGTGGCGATGTTCGTGAACGCGGCGCCCGGATGCCGCACCCCCGAGGCGGAAACCTGCGCGCCCGTCGTGGGATCGAAGAGCACCGCAGGGCTCACACCGAGGTTCGGCAGAGACACTGCCGGCGACGTGTACCCCGGCGTGCCGGCTGGCAGTGCGGCGAAGCTGCCCGCAGCCGTCGCGCTGGTAGGCAATCCCGAGGAGGGGTTCCATTCTTTCGTTTCGATCGTTATGCCCGACACCGCGATGTCGCCTGCGAGCGAGCGCGTGCGCGACGTCGTGAGCATCGCGGCCTCCGCGATACTCGCGGTGGGCAGCTCGCGAGTCGCTTCGGCGCAGGCGGAGGCAAGGAAGGCGGCCGCGATCACCGCAAAACGGGAGGCGCGTCGGGTCACGTGGAAAGAGAGGATGGTCGCGTCGTAAAGGCGTTGGGTAGAGATGTATCAAGTTCGCCATCATCATAGCGCGCGTCAATACTATCATACTTTCTTTTGACAGTGCGTGTGACGTACGTCACAACTGCCTGTCGCGAAACGAGATAGAAGCGTCAGCTCGTGGCGATGGATGGGTACTCGGCGCCGTCCGGCGTCGGGGCGGCGACGCGCCAGAGGAAGGTGCGGTTCGCACGAGGCGGGAGACGAGCGAACCCCCCAGCCGATCGAGATCGACTGGGGGGCTCAATGAGGTGCCGGCGACGGCCTACTCTCCCGCGCCCTCTCGGGCGGAGTACCATCGGCGCTGTCAGGCTTAACGACCGTGTTCGGAATGGGAACGGGTGTGGCCCTGACGCTCTAATCGCCAGCGAGTTAGAGACAATGGAAGGGGGTAGTGTTCGTGGTGTGTGGTCTCGCTGTTTTCGCGTTGTCATCGCGAACGCTCTGCGAAGTTTTTTCCTTCTTGCGAAGGATATTGGGAGTAGTCAAGCCTCACGGGCGATTAGGATCGCTACGCTCGTAACGCATTGCTGCGCTTCCACGGGCGACCTATCGACGTCGTAGTCTCCGACGGCCCTTCAGGGTGCTCAAGGCACCAGGGAGAGTTCATCTTGGGGACAGCTTCCCACTTAGATGCTTTCAGCGGTTATCTGTACCGAACATCGCTACCCGGCGTTGCAACTGGCGTCACAGCCGGGACACGAGCGGTT
>PNKL01000021.1 GCA_013822425.1 Gemmatimonas sp. | reverse complement strand
CTGGTGCACCGCGTCGAACGCGGTGCGAAGCTGGTCGTGATGCGCCACGACCGGCCGGCGGTCGTGATGATCCCGCTCGAGGAATTCGAGTCCCTCGCCAACGTCAGCGCGCAGCGGCTGGACGCGCTGACCGCCCGCTTCGACGCGGAACTCTCGGCCATGAACGCGCCCGGGGTCTGGCACGGCACCAGGCGGGGCTTCATGGCGCGTCTCGATCAGCTGCCGGTGGCCCCGCAGAAGAAAGGCCGCGCGCGCGCGGGCGCCTGACCCGTGGCGACTGCCCGGCCGGAAATCCTCGTTCTTGCGGGCGTGAATGGGGCAGGGAAGAGCAGTGTGGCCGGCGCGCGCGTGTTGAACGCGGGCGGCCAGTTCTACAATCCCGACCTGTACGCCCGTCAGCTCCAGATCACCCAGCCCGGCCTGTCCATCGAGGACGCGAACGGTCAGGCGTGGCAACGCGGTCGCGGCCTGCTGCAGCGCGCCATCGACACCAAGGTGAACTTCGCGTTCGAGTCCACTCTGGGTGCCACCACGATCCCGAAGCTCCTGCGGGGCGCGGCCGCCAGCCATGACGTGCACATCCTGTTCGTTGGATTGGACTCGCCCGAGCGACACATCGCGCGCGTCGCGGCGCGCGTCCAGGCTGGCGGGCACGACATTCCCGAGGCGAAGATCCGCTCGCGCTACACCTCCAGCCGGGCCAACCTGATCGACCTCATCCCCTTCCTCGCATCGCTGCGGGTCTACGACAACAGTGAAGAGGTTGTGTCAGTCGGGACGGTGACGCCTCGTCCCACCCGCCTGCTGGAGATGCAGGCCGGAGCGATCACGTATGAGGCCCCCCGGGGATCAGTCCCGGACTGGGTCAAGGCGATCGTGCAAGCCGCGCGCGAGCTGCTGTGATCATCTCCTAAACCACCTTGCCGTCGAAGAGATGAATCTCCCGGTCCGCGTGCTGCGCGTAGCGCGGATCGTGCGTCACCATGCAGATCGTCGAGCCGCCGTTGTGCAGTTCCTTGAGCAGGTCCATGACTTGCTCTCCGTTGCGAGAGTCGAGATTGCCGGTCGGTTCGTCGGCGAGGAGGATGGCCGGGTCTCCGGCGACGGCACGCGCCACGGCCACTCGCTGCTGCTGGCCGCCAGAGAGCTGCGCCGGGAAGTGCTTCATCCGGTGCGCCATTCCCACGCGCTCGAGCGCTGTCTCGACTCGCTTTCTTCGCTCTGCGCCAATCATGCCGCGATAAGTCAGCGGCAGTTCGACATTCTCGTACACCGTCATGTCGCCGAGCAGGTTGAACGCCTGGAAGATGAATCCGATCTGCCGGTTGCGGACACGTGCCCGATCCGCCGTGGAGAGGCTTTCTACCGCCTCCCCGGCCAACGTGTACGAGCCGTCACTCGGCGTGTCCAGCAGCCCAAGGATCGAGAGCAGCGTGGTCTTGCCGCAGCCGGACGGGCCTGAGATCGCGACGTATTCGCCATCGCTCACCGTGAAGTGCACGTCGGCGAGCGCATGCGTCTCGACCTCGTCGGTAAAGAAAACCTTCCTGATTCCTTCCAGTTTGATCAGGGTGCTCGTGCCGGGCATGACATGCTCCAGATGAACGCCGCTGTGATCGAGGTGTATCGTGTTGCGGCTACTTGATGCGCACGCGGTCGGTATTGTCCCACATCGTCATGTCGGAGAGGATGACCTTGTCGCCTGGTGTGAGGCCGGCGAGTACCTGCACCGCATTGACCGAGCTCGTGCCGAGCCGCACCTGTACGCGCGTGGCACCCCTTCCATCAGCGTCGAGCTTGAACATCCCGACCGTCGCGCCATCCTGTCCATACGCGGGTCGACCGGTAAACACGATGCCTGTGAGCTTCTGTATCTGAATTGTGCCGTCCACGCTAAGGTCCGGCCGCGCACCGTTGGGGAGCGCCCCGTCGAGTGCGATATCCACCGTGACGGTACCCCCAGAGGAGGCAGGGTCGATTCGAGCGACGTGGCCCTTCACAATCCCGTCTCGTGTATCCACCGCAGCCGACTGCCCAATCGATATGTCCTTTGCTTGCGTCTCGGGAACGCGAATCACGGCCTTGAGCGTGCCGGGCTGTACGATCTTGGCGAGTGCCATCCCCGCGTTCACCCACTGACCGGGTTCAAGTGCGGTTCCGCTTGCACCCGACGATAGTTCCTGCAGCGTGCCCGAGTCACCGGCCCGCAGGACGAGCGCGGATCGGAGCGTCTCGCGAAACGCGGCGATCTGCCTGAGTCGCTCCACGTTCTGACGCTGGACCGAAATCTGCGAGTCGATGGACGACCGCAGCAGCTCATACTCCTCCTGGGCCACGCGGTAGCGGGTCGCCGTCTCTTCGAGAGCCGCTTTGCGCACGTTGTACTCCGCCGGAGAAATGAGCCGCTCCGCCAGCATGTGCTCAATGCCAAGCGCCTGCTGCGCTGCGTGGACGTTCGCCGTCTTTGCCGCCGCAACGGCCGTTTGCTGCTGGAGCACGCCGCGCTGCAGGTTGACGCGGAGCGTCACGAGCATCGAGCGTGCGTCATTGTAGGTCTGCTGTGCCTGCATGGCCTGGATGTCCACGTCGGGATTGGACATCTCGAGGAGCACTGTGGACGGTGTGACCTGCTGACCGACCTGCGCAACGATGCGATCCACCCGTGCCGACGTGATGGCGGCGATGCGGCGGACGTGCTCGGACACGAGCGTCCCTGGGCCCCTCACTTCGCGGATCATGTCGCCTTGGCGCACCGAGTCAATCGAAATGGCGCTGCGTTCAACCGTCGGCGCACCCGGCTGGAGTCGGGCAACGAGAAACGAAAGCGCGATGAATGCGACGGCTCCGCCCGCCAGGAGCAGGTTGCGTCTGACCTTCGATTGTGGTGTTCTCGCGATATCAACCATTCGACTGCCCTGGAATCATCATTGATGCCGCCGAGTCAGCGGTCCGCCTGCACCATGCGCGTCACGCCTCGCGAGGTTCGGCGCTCATCACACCCTGCACGGCCGCTACATAGCGCTCGAACATCGTGGCGTTGCTGCGCAACGACCGCCGCCCCGCCGCGGTGATCGAATAGAACCGTGCCCGCTTGCCGAGGTCGGAGAGTCCCCACTCCGCTTCGACGAGGCCGCGCTCCTCGAGTCGGTGCAGGCAGGTATACAGCGCACCGTCCTTCACGTCGAAGGCGCCGCTCGAACCGGAGCGAATGAATCGGACGACGCCATAGCCGTGCATGGGCCCCCACGTCAGGGCGCGCAGCACCAGCAGGTCCAGCGTGCCTTGCAGAAGTTCGAGTTCGTCGGTGGACATGAGAACCGCCTAGGAAGCGCGCAGGACATCTACGGGATCGGCCCGCATCGCGCGGAGAAGTGGGCCAAGTGCCGCAATCGCGGCGACGACCAGGAGGATCGCTTCGGCAGTCACGAGTGCCCATACGCTGGTGCTGCGTATACCGAAGATCGCGCCACCGAAGAGGAAGATCAGGACGAGGCCGGCAGTGCCGCCGATGGCAGTGCCTCCCAGTGCCAGTTCCAACGCGTCCCGCAGCACGAGCCGCGCGAGGTCCCGCCTTGTGGCACCAACGGCCACCCGCACCCCGAATTCCCGCATCCGTTGGCTCACCATGTACGAGAGCACCGCGAAGAGACCAGCGGCGGCGAAGAGCAGCGCGCCGATGGAGAGCGATCCGAACAGCGTCGCGAACTGACGTTGCGAGCGGAGCGAGGCGTCATGGCGGGCAGAGAGCGGCCTGACGCTGAGCTGCACTGAGAGGGGAAGGATCGATGTCACCTCGCGGCGGATCTGCTGCGTCGCCATCAGGGCGTCTTCGACGCGGGCCACACGTGCCACGACGGCGAACTCGCGCGTGGTCGGAAGCGCCTGTGCGACGTAGATGGCAGGCGATCGTGCCGGAGTGGACGCCGGGGGAAAGCGCAGGGCGACACTGCGGGCCACGCCAACCACCCGACGCCAGGGTTCGCCGGAGGTCTCGCGGCCGAGACGGATGCGACGTCCGACCGCGCTACCAGCAGGAAAGAGCGCCTTCGCGGCACTGTCATCGAGAATTACGGCGCCCGTGCCCGTGCTGTCGCCCTCGGAGAAGTCGCGCCCCTCGATCAAGGGAATGCCGACCGTTTCCAGGAAACGCGGTCCCGCGATCGTGTACTGGTCCACCAGCAGCGGGAGTCCGTTGCGCGTGAAACCGTCTGGCGTGACTTGAAGGCCTTCCGGCTTGGCGCCCGCGTAGAACGAAGCCACGACAACACCCTTCGCGGCGGCCACCCTGGCCAACACAAATTCCGTGGGCGCCCTGCCGCCGAGCCTCGCCGTATTCCATTGATAGACGAAGTTGCCGGTCACGGTCACCACGCGGCGGGTATCAATCCCGAAGTCGAAGCGGGAAAGCCGCGCGGCGCTCGCCACGAACACGCTCGTGGCGATGAGCATGACGAGCGATGCGGCGAGCTGCAGCATCACCACGGACTTCATGCGTTGTGGTCGCCTGGCGACGGTGCCTCCGGTCGACTCCTTGAGC
Organism: Gemmatimonas sp.; assembly: GCA_013822425.1. Lineage (GTDB taxonomy): Bacteria > Gemmatimonadota > Gemmatimonadetes > Gemmatimonadales > Gemmatimonadaceae > PNKL01. The sequence continues at coordinate 40,610 of PNKL01000021.1, read as the reverse complement.
GGCTCCATGAGCGGGATACGCGACACTTGAAGCGCGGGGAGCAAGCCAACAGCGATAGTCACCAGAATCAGGACAACCCCGGACATCGAAAACACGCGCCAACTCCAGTGCATCTCGACGTAGCTCGCCCACGCAAGCTCCTGGGGCATCAACGCGCGCACGATACCAGTCGCGCCATTGGCGATCGCGAGCCCGAGCGCAGCGCCCGCCGCCGCGAGGATCGCAAGCTCGGCGAGAACGTCGGCAACGATCGCACCGCGGCTCGCCCCGAGCGATAGGCGCAATGCGAGGTCGCGGCGGCGATTGGCGGCACGCGCCAGGAGGAGGGCCGAAACGTTGGCGCAGGCGATGACGAGCACGAATCCCGCGACGAGGAGCATGATGAAGTGGATGCCGTTGAGGCCCTGCGAAGACTGCGCCGCAAAGGAACGCAGCGTGAAGCCGTAGGGCCGCGCCGGATCGCCGCCGGCGTTCATGATGGCGGCCGTCGCGTTGAGTTGCTGTTGCGCGCGCTCCATCGTCGCGTCGCGCTTGAGTCGCACGATTGGCCAGGCAAGCTGCTGCGTCTCGGCGAGTGTCATCAGCCGAAAGACGTTGAAGCCGAGCGGAAACATCGGGCTTCGCGGCATGACACCGATGACGCGGTACGTACGTCCATCCACTTCGATGCTGGCGTCGCCGACCGGCTCACGATCGCCGAAGTAACGGCGCCAATACGACGTGCTGACGAGCACCGCGTCTTCATCAGCCGTTCCGGCGATGAAGCTCCTTCCGCGCCGAAGGCGAACGCCGGTGATGGCAGCGAAGTTCGCCGAAACCTTGAGGACGGATTCGCGGGCCACCTCTTCTCCGATCCGGACGATGCTCACCTCAACTCCCGTGAGGGCGTAGCCCTCGAACGACTCCGTCTCGGCGATCCGGCGCCATCGGTCGATGTGCTTTAGAAGACCATGCCTGTAGTCGGGTCCACCCCACATCGTGAGCGCAGCGGTACGTTCGGGCGCGTCAAACGCGATTGCAGGGTGCTGCCAGGCGTCGGCAAATCCGATTGCGGCCGTGGTGGCGCCGAGTGCGAGGGCGAGCGACCCAGCGGTCAGCGCGAAGAACCCCGGCTGGCGCAGCAGGCGACGGAACGCGAACCGGAAGGGGAGCGCAAACAGCTCGATGCGGTCGCGCCGCGAGTGCTGTTTCGCGATGCGCCGGTCGATTTCGATGAGCTCCGTGCGCACGGCGTTGCGATCGCCGAATTCGCTCGCGGCTTCGGCGTGTGCTTCAGCCGGGCTGCGCCCCTGGCCAACAAGCTCGGCGATACGCTCCTCGAGATGGAAGCGAAGTTCTGCGTCGACATCGGAAACCGGTGTGCGCCACGGAAGGCGGAAGACGCGTTTGCCGGGACCGAGCATGGCCAGATTCTACATCATGCCTGTTATTACATCAAGTGTTGAGGGTATAAAGGGACTCTTGGACGAATAACCTGTCGCGACAACGGTCGAAGTCGGCCACAACAGCTATCAGAATCCACGCTGCTATGATGCTAAGTATATGACACACAGCCCCTTAGGTCATCTATAGCAATATATATCAGAGTATAGTGCATTTCTCTTAGATACTCGTATAATTGTAGAACCTCCAACCCCGCACATGGACCCGATTGCGAACCCATTCTCGCCAGGCGCGGGGTCGCCACCTCCCGAACTCGTTGGACGAGCCGGGATTCTCGAGGAGGCGCGTATCCTTCTCGGAAGAATCAAGGTTCGGCGCCCAGAGAAGAGCATCCTCCTCACTGGGTTACGCGGCGTCGGCAAGACCGTGTTGCTCAACGAGATCGAGCGCCTCGCCATCCAGGAGGGATATCGCACCCTGGCGCTTGAGGCGCATGAGGACAAGTCGCTGGCTGCGATGCTCGTACCTCCGCTGCGGAAGCTGCTTCATGAACTCGACAGGATCGCGGGTGCCGGGAACAAGGCGAAGCGGGGGCTCGCCGTGCTCAAGGGTTTCATCAACGGCGTCAGATTGACCGTGCATGGGGTCGAGGTCGGACTCGACATCGAGGCCGAAACGGGGGCCGCGGACAGCGGCGATCTCGAGAGTGATCTCCCGAACTTGTTCATGGCGGTCGCGGAAGCGGCCGCTGAACGCGGCATCCCCGTGGCGCTCTTGATCGACGAGCTCCAGTACTTCACGCCGAACGAGCTCAGCGCGCTGATCATGGCCATGCACAAGATGCAGCAAAGCCGGATGCCATTTGTGCTGCTCGGCGCCGGCCTTCCAATCCTGCCTGGATTGGCCGGAGAATCGAAATCCTATGCGGAGCGACTGTTCAGCTTTCCGAAGATCGGTGCACTCTGCGAAGCAGACGCGAAAAAGGCCGTCAGTGATCCGACGAGGGCTGTCGGAGTCGACATCGAGCCGGATGCGCTTGACGAGATCTTCCAATTGACACAGGGCTATCCCTACTTCCTTCAGGAGTGGGGCTACCAATCGTGGAATCACGCGATGGCTTCGCCGATCACGCTGGCCGACGTGCGGAGCGCCACGGCGAGAGTGATCGCGCGTCTCGACGAGAACTTCTTCCGCGTCCGCTTTGACAGGCTTACGCCCGGAGAGAAGCGATTCATGCGCGCGATGGCGGGACTGGGTCCCGGAGCCCATCGAAGTTCAGCTATTGCGGATGCGCTGCACCTGAAACTCAGCAGCCTGGGGCCGGCACGAGCGAACCTGATCCGCAAGGGCATGATCTACAGCCCCGCGCATGGCGACATGGCGTTCACCGTGCCCCTGTTTGATGAGTTCATGAGGCGGGTCATGCCGTAACTGGCCTTTTCATCACGGTGCATGGAGACAAACGAAGCCCCGCCGCCAACTGACGGCGGGGCTTCTATTATCCTACCTGGGCCACCGAGGAGTTGAACCCCGGCCCTCACGCTTTTCACGCGTAAGTTCCGGCAACACGTAGCGAGCGGAGTCAGTTTTCAGGAAGACGTCACGGGAAATGGACGCGTGTCTCTCGAGCTTGGCCTGATAAAACGCCCGAACGGTGAACGCTGGGTATTGACAATACGTGTACTAGCACACATAGTACACAATCATGCTGCCCTTTCCCGTCACGCTCGTACCAGGGGAATCACCGTACCGCCAGGTCGTCTACGCGGCGACGAAGGCCATCGTTTCCGGTGATCTCGCCGCTGGCGCAACGTTCCCGTCCGTTCGGGAACTCAGCCACGCGCTGAAGATCAATCCGAACACCGCACAGAAGGTCGTCGCCGACCTGCAACGGGCCGGGCTGATCGAAGTCCGCCCTGGCATTGGCACCGTCGTCAGCGGCCTGCGCCGCGCCACCGCAGCGGAACGCCGGGGTCTGTTGTCCAAGGACCTCGAGCAACTGCTCGTCGAGGCGAAGCGCCTCGGTCTCAGCAAGGATGAACTCGTCGACGCCGTCGCGAACCGCTGGTGTGAGCTGTTCGATGAGCCGCGCTCGGCGGAGCGCTAGCCACATGATTCGCACCAGACCAACCACGCTGGAGCCAGCTGATGTCCATGGTTGAAGTCAATCGCTTGAGCTACGCCTACGGGCGCGTCCAGGCGCTGCGGCTCCTGGATCTGACTGTCCCCACGGGCGCCCTGTACGCGCTCGTTGGTCCAAACGGATCGGGCAAGACCACGCTCATGCAGGTGCTGCTCGGCCTGCGGCGCGCGCAATCGGGGCACGCTTCCGTCATGGGACGCGACTGCGCGACGCTGACGGCGGCCGACAAGACATCCATCGGCTACATCGCCGAGGGGCAGGCGCTGCCAGGCTCGATGTGCCTGCGCGAGGCCGAGGCATTCCTGGCACCGCTGTACCCGACGTGGGACGCCGCGTTGGCACGCAACCTTCGGGAACGTTTTTCGCTCGATCCTGACCGCAGATTCAAGACCTTTTCGCGCGGCGAACAGATGAAGGCGGCGCTGCTCTGCGCGCTCGCGCCGCGCCCGACCCTGCTCGTGATGGATGAACCGTTCACGGGAATGGACGCGCTGGTGCGCGATGACCTGGTGCGCGGACTTCTGCAGTCGGCGGGTGCCGAGGGGTGGACCGTGCTGGTGTGCTCGCACGACATCGCCGAGGTGGAGATGTTGGCGGACTGGGTGGGCTTCTTGCAGAAGGGACGAATGCGCCTGTCGGAACCCATGGACCAGTTGCACCAGCGTTTCAAGCACGTTGAGGTACAACTCGCCGACGGCGCAGGTATCGGGCGTCCACACCCGGCCCGCTGGTTCTCCGTGGAGCAGAACGGTCGCATGATGTCGTTCATTGCCGAGACGGACGGCAGCGAGGCGGCCACCGCGGTGCTGCGCCAGCAGTTTTCCGGAGCCTCGCGGTTGGATATTCGCAACGCGACCCTTCGCGAAGTCTTTATCGCGCTGGCCCGCGGCACCTCCGCATCAGCCAGGGGGATGAGCGTATGAACGCGTTCGCACAAGTGCGCCATCTGCTGTTCAACGATGTGCGCCGCCTGCGGTGGGTGATCGTGGCGTACGTTGCCTACGTGCTGCTGGCTACAGTCGCCGCGCTTTTGTTCGCGCTCCGTTCGACGGGCTGGTTTGACGGGATGCCCGTGACCGTGTTCCTGGGCGGCTTCTTCCTGATGGCCTCCGCCGTGCAGGCCGATTCGCCATACCGGCCCGACGCCTTCTGGGTCAGCCGGCCGATTCAGCCGGCCGCGGTACTTGGCGCCAAACTCGTACTCGCGGCACTGGTTGTGGCGCTCCCGGTGGCTGGGCTCGCGTGGGCGCTCGTCCACATTGGGTTTCCCTCGAGTGAATATGGGTCGGCGCTCGGGCCGGCCTCGCTCGGCTTTGCCGCATGGCTAGTCGCTGGCATGGCTCTCGCTGCCGTCACGCACGACTTGCGCAGCGTTGCCAATGTGTTTGTGGGACTCGTGACGCTCTTCATGGTATCGTCTTTTCTCAAGCGAAGCGGGTCAAACGTCGGATCGAACGAGACCGCCACGCTGGCTGCCGCGGTGCTTCTCCACGTGGGGCCGCTGGCGGTGCTGGCGTATGTGTATCTGAAGCGCGATGCCGTCCGCAGGGCGCGCGCATTCGGAGGAGCGCTGCTGGCGGTGTACCTCGTCGTTACCCCGTTTTCAATTCCACGGGGTTATCGCGTCGAAACGGTAGTGAAGACGCTGCCGCCCACGGAGGCGCCGCAGATCTCCTTGGTCTTCGATCGTCCACTGCCGAACGATGGGCCGGAAATGCTGCGATTCCACGTGAGTGGCAAGCCTTGGCGCGATGCCGCCCGGCTGGTCGTGTCGGTGAAGAGCCTTCTGGTGCGCGCGCGCGACGGTACCACGTTCGCTGCGATGCGTGTCGGAGCCTTGGCCGTGCCACTGCACGACCCGATGCCCGACGGTGCGTCCCTGATCGATATATATCCGGGCTCTTCATCAGCACTCTACTTGACTCCCGGAGAACTCAAAAGGCTGACCTCCGGCATTGAGAGCATTGAACTCGTCGGAACTGTGGAGCCGTTTGCGGTCCGGATAGCGGCCATCCTGCCGTTCACATCGGGGGCCCAGGTGCAGGCAGAGGGCACGATGTACCAGGTGGATTCGGTGCAGCGGGATCCGGTGGTCTCTTCAGCGGTCGCGACGACCGTCTCGGTTCGCACGGTGCAGCAGAAAATGAGCGCGAAAAACCCAGCGTTGTATGTGTTGCCCCGGCTCGTTCTTGTCGACGACAAGGCGCGCCGAGGCGTTCCGACCTTCGGTCAGGGGGGCGGTGCGTCGAGTAAATGGATGATCCTGCCGGGAATGTCCGTCGTCCGCTCATGGATAAAGATGGAGGCAAGGTGGCCAGTGGCCCACGCCGGCAGCGCCATGGCACCAGCCAGGCTGGTGTGGCTGGACTGGAAGTCACTGGGGCAGGCGCCGGTGCGTCTGCGGGCCGTGCGCGAATAGCGTGGGCTGGACGCGCGCGAACGACACATGAGGTCCCTCCGGGAGCAATCCCGGACTGGGCGAAACCGATCATGCAGGCCGCGCGCGATCAGTATGAGGTCGCGGACGCCGTAGGGTGCCTCCGGGGCGGTCGGGGGCACCTGCCACCAAGTGTCAACTACGACCGTAGTTGACAAATCGAACCCGGTGTCCCATTATCTACTACGCACATAGTAGTCACTGGAGGCGCCAATGGATGAGCATGCGCTCGGAGATCGTGAACTCGATGTGATGGCGGTGCTGTGGGAGATCGGATCGGGGACGGTCGGTGAAGTGCGCCAACGCCTCCCCGCCCACCTGGCCTACACGACCGTGCTGACCATCCTGCGCAACCTCGAGGCCAAGGGATACCTGTCCCACACCGTCGAGGGAAGAGCGCATCGCTACGCGCCGCGCATTGCACAGCGTACGGCGCAGAAGAGCGCGCTGTCGCACATGCTGTCGCGGCTCTTTCAGGGATCGCCCGAGCTGCTGTTGGCGCGCCTCGTCGAAACAGAAGCGCTCACGCCCGACGAACTGCGCGACCTGGCGAAGCGCGTCAGCAGTGCCAGGAAACCCAAGGGGAGGGCATGCTGATGCTCGCCCTCGTCTGGTCCCTCCTCGTCTTCGGCGTACTCGCCGCGCTGGCCGCCTGGGCCACGGAACAGGCGCGCTGGCTGCTCGGCGCATCGCGACGGCTGCCGTGGCTGGTTGCCCTGATCGCGACAGCCGCCTGGCCGCTCATCCAGGCGAATATCGGTCAGTTCATGCTATCCTCACCGACGACAGCGGCCATTCAGCTGCCGGCGGTCGTGGTCGTCTCACAAGCGGCACGCATTGCGGCAACCAGCCGTCCGTGGCTTGCCCAAGGCCTTGTCGTCCTATGGGGCCTCGCGTCGCTGGTGCTGCTGGCGCGACTCGTGCGCGCCGCGCGCGCGGCAACCTCCGCACTCCACACGGGCGAACGCGCGATGGTCGACGGCGCGCCCGTCGTGCTCTCGGACGCCGCCGGCCCCGCCGTGGTGGGTTGGGTGCAGCCGCATGTGCTCTGGCCCCGGTGGCTGGATGAGGTCGATCCCTCGCTGTGCCGCCTCATCCTGCAGCACGAGCGCGAACACTGCCGCGCGCATGATCCGCGGTGGCTGCTGGCCGCCGAGTGTGCGGTGGTGCTGATGCCGTGGCATCCGGCGGTGTGGTGGATGCGCAACCGCCTGCGCGCCGCCATTGAACTGGACTGCGACGCCCGGGTGCTGACGGCTGAAGATGATGCATCACGCTACGGCCGGCTCCTCATGCTGCTCGCCCAACGGCAGCCGTCCATGCCCCTCGCGTCCATGCTCGCGGAACCCCATTCACTGCTTTCCCGGAGAATCCGGACCATGACCACGACCCGTCCCCAAAACTCACGCCTTCTGGCGGCCGCGCTGTCGCTGGTCGCCGTCGCGGCTATTGTGACCGCGTGCTCGTCTGCCCTCAACAGCGGGGGTGGCACCGCCCCGAGTGCCCGCCAGACGCGGCCGGCATCGCAGGTCGTGCAACCCGCAGGACCTGCGAACGCCTACCTTGAGTATCAGCTCGAAGAGCCGGTGCGACAGGTTCCTGGGACCTTCCGAGGGATCTACCCAGCGGTGCAGAAAGCGGCCGGAATTGAATGCGAGGTCCTGGTGCAGTTCATCGTCGGCGCAGACGGTGCTGTGGAGGCAGGGAGCTTCAAAGTCCTGAAGATCTCCATTATGGACGTTGACACCAGGAGCTCCGTTATCGGCGTTGACCCCGCAGGCAAGGCCACCAACGCGAACAACGCGGATATCACGGCGTTCGAAGCGGCAGTTCGCGACGCGATTGCAACGGCGCGCTACGTTCCCGGCACGTTGCGCGGGACACCCGTGCGTCAGCTCGTGCAGCAGCCATTCGTCTTCGCGATGGCGAAGGAATAGGAAACGTCATCTTCGCAGGCCGGACACACCGCCGGAGTGCTTACAACCTTGCGAGAACAGCCGCGACGTCGTTGGCGAGACTGTCCGGTGTGTCCGGCGGAATCGGATGCCGATCGCGATAGTGCGACCGCAGCGCGCCGGCGAGGTCGGGACTCTCAAGCAACGCGCGCGCGTGCATGTGGATCATCTCGCGCACTTTGTCGGCGGCTTGCGTTGCCTCGGCCACCAGCGTCTCACGGCCCGCCAACAAAACTGCCAGGTCCGCAAGGTCCTTCGACTCGTAGGCGACCCGCGCGCCGCGGTCGGCGAATGCAGCCGATTTCATCAAGAAGAACCCAATGCCGCTCAGCTGGCGGAGATGCGAATACTCAGGGATTGGCACCGCGGTCTCGATCGCCATCTGGTCCACGATCGCGCCAGTACCCCCGGGGTGGTCACCGGCCGTCGAGAGGTCGAAGATCTCGCCGTTTGGGGCGATCCATCGGCTGATGGGGCCTGAGGGTGCGTGCCTGAATTGCGCCGCACGCAGTGCATCCTCAATCAGCCCGTACTGTGTGTAGCTCACCGTCGCCGTCACTGCATCCACGTCGCGTGTTGGGCGCGGCGCGTCAAACTTGGCGTCCACATCCACGAGGAGAGGAAGCACTGTCCCTCCGATGAACACGACTTGGTCGCGAACGCGTGCGGGCAACGCCTCGGCCACGGCAACGATGCGATCGAGGGAACCCGTGCGCGTCGGAGTCGTCACGGCAACGCGGCCACGAGCCTCTTAAACGCACGTCGCGCAAAAGTGCGCGCCCGCGCGTCGCCGCCTCGCACCACATCCACCAGCGCGAGCCATCGGTACAGCGACGGATCTCGGCTGGCGATCGACGGTGCGTCCGCGACAAGCGGGAGAATCCCGACGCCCACGACCGAGCCTAGGTGCGACGGCCACACCTGCGGCGACGCATCCGCGGTCAGGAGGTCTTGGAACTCCGGGTCTTCGTTGAATTCCGCAAGGACCGGCTCGGACAGCCCGGTGGGAATGCCCCGCGCCTTTGGGAGAAACGTCGCCGGAAACAGGTACTGCACCGCGTACTGGAGGAACTCGAGCAATGGGCCACGGGCGACTTCGGTTTTCGCGCCCGCGATGCGATGCGCCAGGCCACTCGCAATCAGCCGCGTGTGGGCGGCATGCACAGTACTCGTGCTAACGCCGAGCGCTTCGGCGACGCGTGCGTACGGCGAGCCGGGATGCTCGGCGAGGTACAGAAGCACCGGCACATCAATCGGTCGGATGGAAGTATTCTTAGGTCGCATTCGGTATTCGGGAATACCAAATGATAGCCAAATTATCTTTATTAGTCAATGAGTTATACATGACGTTCGTCATTCGCGAATACAGAATGACAGATCAGGATCCATCACCATTCTGGCCCTGTTTCCGCTCCCCCAGCCACGCCGCCAGCTCCCTCTTGATCGCCGCCCCCATGATCTGCTGCTTGGCGGGATCCTGCAGCAACGCACGGCTCACGCCGTTGTCGCCGATTTCGAGCAGCACCCGATACGGCGCCTTGTTCACGTTCTCGTCCAGGCTGTAGAAGCCCAGCCGCCCCGTGGTTGCGCAGCGGTAGTCGTTCCGGCCGGTCGAGCTGTCGAGCAGCACCCCGCGATTCTCGAGGTCCGTGACCGCGGCAATCGCGGCCACCAGGCGCGCCGCCAGCGCACGGTTCTCGCTCTCGAACGAGTCGCCGTCGTGAATGTAGCCCCACACGGCGTGGCGGTTGGTGCCGCCGTTGTTGTGCAGCGAGATGAACACGGTGGGCGCGAGCGTGTTGGACTGCTGCAGTTCGTACGTGTAGCCCGAGAGCTGGCCATCCACGACGGCCGACGTGTGCGCGATCATCGTGTTGCTGCCGACGTTGGCATGGTGCAGGCCCGACACGCCATGGCTCCACACCTTGCTCTCGTTGAACACGGGCTGGGTCGCCATGGCCGCCACCGCAATGCCGTTGCTCACCTCGGCTTCGTTGAAGTCGGTCCCGGTATCCGTCTGGTGCGACGGCTGCCAGACGACGACGGGCGCCGCAGCCGGCAGGGGTGCGGTCGCCGGGCGGGCGGCGGGGCGACAGGCGGTTCCGAACAGGACGACGGCGCCGAGTGCCGGCAGGAATGCGGTTCGCATGCGGTAACCCAGCGGGGTGAATGTGGGACTGCAACAAGCGTCAGCGCGTCAAACGTAGCACGAGGAAGAGCACCACGGCTGCGAGTCCGCTCAGGTAAATCGCCCGAATATGCGCCCGGGGGTTCGCGAGGCGCGGATCGAGCAGCCGGATGGCCGCATACAGCGTGACCACGTCCATTGAGCTTGTCCCCTTCAATATCCATGGCGTCGGCGGCGATTTCCTCGCCGAGGTCCATCAGGAAGGCGATGGCGCCGAACCACCACGCATACACGCTCGTCGGTCGCCCGACCGTGATGCCGCCAAAGATGAACGTCATGCCGACGGAGACCGCGACCATCAGGTTGCCGGCCAGGCCAGTGCGCTTGAACCGCCAGTTGTACAGCACGCCGATCACCCAGATGACCAGCGCGGTGATGAACGCCACCGCGCCAATCGCCGCGCTCGCCGCCAGGCCGGCCAGTGCCACGACCACCGACAGCATAAGCGCGTCGCGCGGGCGCACTTCCCCTGATGGCAGCGGCCGGTGCGGCGCGTTGACGCGGTCGGTCTCGACGTCGAAGTAGTCGTTGAGGATCAGCGCCGTGGTCGATAGGCAGAAGATGGCGGCGAACCCGAGCGCCATCGTGCCCGCCGCGGGCGGCACGCCGAGCGCGAGCACCTGGCCAAGGAGCACGCACGATCCCGCCGCGAACGGCAGTTCAAACCGAAAGAGCCGCACGAGACCGCGCAGCCGTCGCCCCGCGGTCGGTGCAACCGCTGCCATCAGTAAACCATCGGAATCAACCGCTTCGTGCGCTCCGCGTACCGCGCGAACTCCTCGCCATAGTGCTCGGCGAGGTATGCATCGTGCGCGGGGATGATGACGAAGATGAAGTTGCACGCCATCCCCAGCGGAACGAACAGCGTGTGCGCTGCCCGGCCCACATAGAGGGCGGCGCAGGCGAGCAGTACCGCCTGCCGACCCGGATGGCCCGCGGGCATCACACCCGACGGCGCACCGAGCACCAGCCACGCCGCCGCCGCGGCGCACACCACGTACCAGGCGATAATCGCCAACTTGGGTCCGACAGACGGAGACTGGTCGGCGTGAAACTGCATGTGCTGCTTCATGACGGCCCCTGGGGCAGTACCCCGGATGACGGGGAGCAGGGGGCGCGAATGACGGCTCTACAATACGCGGCCCGGGAGCATTGCGCCACTTGGCGTTGCGGCGATAACGTGCGTGCATGAGCCTTGCCGCCATCCTCACCGAATGTGCGCGCCTCGCCGCCGGCGGGGGCGTTGGGGCGCTGGCGAGCGTCGTGCGCCGGCGCGGCTCGCTTCCGATGAGCGCCACTGCCAAGCTGCTGGTTACCGCTGACGGCGCGCGGTTTGGCACCGTGGGCGGCGGATGCCTCGAGGCGGACGTCATGGAACAGGCGCTCGATGTCTGCGAGCGCCGCGTTCCCGTTTGCACCTCGCACACGCTCAACGCCGAGCTTGCCGGCGATTATGGCCTGACCTGCGGCGGCACGGCCGATGTCTTCATCGAGCCCGTGATTCCCGACCCGGCGCTCGCCGCGCTGTACGCCGAGGCGGTAGCCGTGGTGGCGCGCGGCGACCGCGCCGTGCTCGCCACGGCGCGCGCCTGGCCCGACGGCGCGCCGCGCAAGGTGCTTCGTACCGCGCGCGGCACCGTGAGCGTCGGCGACGATGCTGCGTTGTGCGACGTGGCCGACGCCTTCGACATCCGTCGCGAGGAGCCGGCGCTCGGCGACGACGTTGTGGTGGAGGCGCTCGTCGGCGCGCCGCGCCTCGTGGTTTTCGGCGCCGGGCACGTGGGCGCGCGCATCTGCGAGGCGGCGGCCTTCGCCGGCTGGCGGGTGACGATCGTGGACGACCGCGCCGAGTTTGCCGACGCCGCGCGACTGCCGCGCGCCGAGCGCGTGCTGGTCTGCGATTTTGGCGACGTACGCGCCGCCGCGGTGGCCGCCACGGACTGCGTGGTCATCTGCACGAGAGGACACCAGCACGACGTCCTCATCGCCTCGCAGGTGGCGCCCCTGCGGCCACGGTTTCTCGGCATGCTGGGTTCGCGCCGGAAGGCGGCGCTCACCGCGCAGGCACTGCGCGGCTGGGGCCTGCCGGCGGCGGACGTGGAACGCATCGTCTGCCCCGTGGGGCTGGACGTCTCGGCGGACACGCCGGAGGAGATTGCGATTTCTGTCGTCGCGCAATTGGTCGCGGTGAGGCGACAGAGGGTAGAAGGTAGAGGGTGGACGGTAGATACTGCAGCCGCCCCTTCGGCTGGCGAAGTGGATGAGGCGACGTAGGTTCCGTCTGGACATCTACCATCTACCTTCTACCATCTGTCCCTTTGCGCCACCCTCCCCTCTCCGACATCGAAATCCAGCGCGAGCTCAACGCGATGGACGGATGGTCACGCAAGGGCGAGGCGATCGTGAAGACGTACGACTTCACGACGTTCGCTGACGCGATGACCTGGGTGAATCGCGTCGCCGCCGCGGCGGAAGTCGCCAACCATCATCCCGATGTTGACATCCGTTTCTCGCGCGTCATCGTCTCGCTCTCGACGCACGACAGCGGGGGCGTGACCGCGCTCGATTTCACGCTCGCCCGAACGATGGATGACTTGGCGGGGTTGCCGAAGGCGCCCGAGGGGCCGAGCCTGGGGGCGTAGCCTCGCTCGCGGGATTCCCCAATGACTCGCAAGAGGAACCAATCCATGATCCGCCCACTACTCATCCTGGCCGCCGCGGCCGCGATCGCGCCGTCCGATGCACACGCCCAGGCGTGCACGACCGCAACCCCGGAGTGCACGGAGTGGGTCGCTGTCGGCACCGGCGCGGGGCGCTCGCTCGTCTTCCGTTCCCATGTCCTGGACGTGCGCAACGAGTCCATCACGCGCGTGCTCGTGATGGTGCACGGGGCCGGCCGCAACGCCGACGGGTACTTCAGCTCGGCGATGGCCGCGGCATTCCTCGCTCGCGCGCTCGAGAACACGCTCGTCATCTCGCCGCGCATGGCCTCCAACGACGGCCAAGGTTGCCGCGACACGCTGGCTCCCAACGAAATCAGCTGGCACTGCAACACCTGGCGTTCCGGCGGGCCAGCGCTCACGCATCCCGCCGTCACGTCGTTCGACTTCATGGACGCGATTCTCCGCAAGGTCGCGCGCAAGCAGGTCTTTCCCAACCTCAAGGTCATCGTCGTCACCGGGCATTCGGCCGGCGGGCAGGTCACGAACCGCTACCAGATGACCAACCAGGTGCACGACAAGCTCGGCGTGCCGGTGCGCTATATCGTCTCAAACCCGTCGTCCTATGCCTGGCCGAGCGACGAACGCCCCACCGCGACCGCGTGGAGCCTCACTGCGAATGCCCCGGGTTACATCGCCGAGGTGCGGCAGGACGCACCCGCGTTTGCATCATTCGGCGCCGGGCGCGGCTGCACGAACTACAACCAGTGGTCGTTCGGACTCGTGAACCGCACCGGCTACTCGGCGTCGCAGACCGACGACCAGATCCGGAAGCAACTCGCCTCGCGCCCGACGGTCTACCTGCTTGGCGAGCTCGACATCCTCCCGCTTGCCGGCTTCGACGGGTCGTGTTCGGCGATGGCCCAGGGACCGACGCGGCTCGCCCGCGGCCAGGCGTTCGCGAAGTACGTGAACGAGAAGCTCGGGGCCAAGCACGATGTCGTGGTCGTACCGATGTGCGGGCACAACGCGCGGTGCATGTATACGGCGGATGTTACGTTGCCGTTGCTATTTCCGGAGCCGTAGAGGCTGATGGTAGAGGGTAGGTGGTAGATGGTAGAAGCGCCCGGAGAGCTCAGCTCCCGGGCGCTTCTACCATCTACCCTCCACCATCTACCATCAGCCTCTATTCCGCCCGCCGCCGAGCAGCTGCAAAACCGCCAAGAACATATTCAGCAGATCGAGATAGATCTGCACCGCCGCCGGCACGTAGTCGTCGGGGCCGTACTGCGTGCGCAGGCGCCACGTGTCGAAGACGAGCAGGCCGCCGAAGATCAGCACCGTCGCGCCGGCAATCCAGAGGCCGGCCGTCTGGTTCTGGAAGAACATGTTGAGCAGCGACGTGCCGATGAGCACCCACAGGCCGACGACGAGGAACGAGCCCCACGCGCTGAAGTCGCGGCGGCTCATCCACGCGTACGCTGTGAGCACGCCGAACGTGCTGAGCGTGAGGATGCCGGCCTGGCCGACGATGCCGGGTTCATTGCGGCTGTACATGAAGATGATCGGCGCGATCGCCACGCCCATCACGAGGTTGAACAGGAAGACGAAGCCGAGCGCACGCGGCGCGCTGTTGCGCGTCTTCATGGCCATCCAGAGCGGCACGAAGGGGAGCAGCATCGTGATGATCGGGTGCTTCGCGGCGCTGACGAGCAGCGCCTCCTGCGTCATGGCGAGGCCCGTGCCCATCATCGTGACGATCACCGACGCGAAGACGAGCAGGTAGGTGCGGCGCACCAGCGTGGCGCGCATTTCGCCGGTCAGGACGAGCGCCGGCCGCTCCATGGTTCGGGAAAAGCCCATCGAGTTCAGCTCCTGAGGAGAACGGGGGGATTACTGGAATTATAACGCCCGTCGGAGCGAAAAGTTCGCGTGGTGCAAGTGGTTGAGAATCAAGCGGTTACTGCCACCGCGAAGGAGGACGACGGGCGCGGATGGGCGCGAAGAACGGCAACTGGCACAGCCGCTCTTCATCGCGCCCCTTTGCACCCTTCGCTTCGTGGTCGCAGTCTAATTCTTCCGCAGCCGAATCGAGCCATTCACGGTCGAAACGCTCAACTCCGGGCCGCCCTTGCCGATCTTCCCCTCGAGACGCCGCCGATCAATGCGCCCCTGCACCGTGATCGGGAAGTCCTCCGAGGTGATGCTGCCGTTGACCGTGCGCATCTCGATGTCGGCGTTGAGCCCTTCGGGCAGCTCCAGAGAAATGCTGCCGTTGACGGTCTCATACTCTACCGGGCCGTCGCCAAGGGTGCCGGCGCGCACGCGAATGCCGCCGTTCACGGTCTTGGCGCTGACCGGTCCGCTCGTCGAGGCGGCGTCAATGCTGCCGTTCACCGTGCGCGCCTTCACGGCCGCCGTTGCCCCGGCAATGCCGAGTCCGCCGTTCACGGTGGACGCGTCGAGCTTGACGCCCTTGGGCAGCAGGACCGTGAACTTCACCGACACGTCGTTGCGATCGCCCCACCATCTGTCACCGCCGCGCGAGCTGTAGCCGTCCTCGTCGCAGCGCGTGTTGCGCCCTTCCCAGATGGCGCAGACCAGGATGTCGCCGCGTGCCGTCCTCTCGGCCGTGATCTTCACGTCCGTGGGATCGCCGTGGCGCCATTGCTTCTCGGCGCGCACCTCGACGGTGGCACCCGGCGCGTTCTCCACGTTGATGGAACCGTTCAGGTTGCGCACGTACACGGTGCGCCCGGTCTCGATGCCGCCGGTCCACTTGAATGAATCGTCACGCTCCTGGGCGTTTGCGCTCGGTGCGAGCACGGCCAGTGCCGCGCCGGCGGCAATCAGGTGCAGGGTCCGCATGGTCACTCCTCCTTGGTGGGGCGCGCTGCGCCCTTCTGGATCGTGATGTCGCCGCTGAACGTGCCGAGGCGGATGCGCGCCCCGCCGCCGTTGATGGTCGTCTGCATCTCACGCGAGCGCCGGCCGACCGCCGCGCCCGGCTGCAGCGTGAGCGGGAACTCGGTGCGCATGTCGCCGCTGAACGTCTTGAGTTCGAGGTTGGCCGCGAGGTTCTCCGGCAGCGTCAGACGAAGATCGCCCGAGAATGTGTTCGCCGAAAATGTTCCCGTTCCGCGGAAGTCGCCGCGGAATTCGAAGTCGCCGCTCATGCTCTCGAATTCAAGCCCGTCCAGGGCGCCCCGCATCGTCAGCGTGCCGCTCACGCTCTTGCCGCGCAGGTCGCCGATGACGTCGTCGAGGCGGAGGTCGCCGCTGACGGTGTTGACGCGGATCCGCCCGCGCAGCTTCTCGCCCCGCAGGTCGCCGCTGACGGCATGCATCTCCACGGCGTCGCTGGCGTCGCGCACTTCCACCTCGCCGCTCACGGTGTTGGCGGTCACGCGCCCGGCCGAGCCGCGCACGGTCACGTCACCGGAAACGGAGGAGGCGCGCACCTCGGTGCCCACGGGCACCGAGACCTCGATGCGCGACTCGCCCATGCGGTTGCGCCGCGACTTCGCCTTGATCTGGACGCGAGTCGATGAGAGCGAATGCTCGAAGTAGCCGATCTCGATGGAGGCGAGGACCTTCACCTCGTTCCGCGCCCAGCCGGTGACGACGATGTCACCGGAGACGAGTCCGAGGTCCACGACGCCGCTCTTGTCGAAGGCGAAGGTGGTGTCGATCCTCTGCCGCTCCTCGCCCTGCGCGCACGCGGCAGCAGGGACGAACAGCAGGGCAGCGACGGCAGCAAACAGGATGTTGCGCATGGTCAGGTCCTTGTCAGGTGCGTGACGGCAGCATCGCCGCCGAGCGCAGGAGTTCGAGCTTGGTGTCGTAGGCACGGCTGACCTGGTCGGCGAGGAAGGTGCTGGCCGGATCGGCGGCCAGCGCGGCCTTGCTCTCGGTGATCGCCTGGTCAATGAGCTTCAGGTTCTTTTCAAGCACGGCGACCGTGGCGGAGTCGAGATCGCCGCGGCGCGTCTCGATGATGTTGCGCAGCGCGCCGATCTCACCCTCGTACGCCGCCATCCCCTTTTCGGAAGCGACCGAGACGAGCTCGGTACGCGGGGCGGGGGAGGTCGCGACGAGTTCGGTGGGCGAACCCGCCGAACGGATGGCCACGAACCAGGTGCCGCCGGCCGTCACCGCCATCAGCACCGCGGCGGCGGCAGCGAACTGCCGCGACGACCAGTGGGCGATGGGGGGGTGCCGGTGCGTTTTCAATGAAACGACGGGGGCGTCGATACGCGCCTCGATGCCGGCCCACAGGTCGTGCGACGGGGTCAGCGTGGGGAGCGACGCGGCGTCGGCGTGAATCTGCTCGAGGTCGCGCACCACCTTGCAGCACGCGACGCACGCGGCGAGGTGCGCGTCGAGTTGCGCGCGCTGCGTGTCGCTGAGCGTGCCGTCGAGCCGGTCGCTGACCAGCAGCAGGGCGTCGTCGCAAGTGATCATGGGATGGGTCATCGGTTCAAGGCCTCCCTCAGCAGCATTCGGGCGCGGTGCAGCTGCGCCTTGCATCCTCCCGCAGTGACGCCGAACATGCCGGCGATCTCCTCGTGGGTGTAGCCCTCCACGTCGTGCAGCACGAACACCTTCTTGGCGCCCGGAGGCAGGCTGGCGATGGCCGCCTCCAGGTCAATGCTGAGCCCGGGCACCGGAAGCGGGCGCAGTTCGCCATGAGGCAATGCGTCCATGTCCTCGATGCCATCGTCGTGCCGCTCGCGCCGGCGCTTTTCCACTTGCCGTTCGTTGAGCACGACGTTCACTGCCAGACGGTGCAGCCAGGTGCCAAAAGCCGAGTCCCCGCGGAACTGCGCGAGCTTCTCCCACGCCCTGACGAAGACATCCTGCGTCAGTTCCTCGGCCCTCATCCGGTCGCCCACCATTCGGGCACAGAGGGTGAAGACCTTGTCCACGTGGGCCCGGTACAGGCGCTCGAAGGAGCGCCGATCGCCGCGGGCGGCGAGGGCGACGTCGTCGGCGAGCGACGGCGTGGGCATCACGGGGAGTGGGGTAGCCTGCATCCGGAGTGCTGGTCCTCGGTGGTTCGCAGGATCAGACAGGAGGAGGGCATAAAAGGTTTGAAGAGGGGACGAGGGATCGGAACGGGGAGGGGGTGGAGGCTCAGCGAGGGGGACGGGGCGAGGAACGAGGAGGAAGGTCATCGGCGCGCCAAGGAACTCCCTCCCCGTTCCACCCCCCGTCCCTCGTCCCTACGCCTCTACGTCCTCCTCGTTCCGTTGAAAGGCTTGAAGACACTTATGTCCTCCACCCTACGTATAGAATGTGTACTTTTGTGCCGTCCCCCACCGGGTGGAACGATGCTGACGCTGCAGAATGCCAGGCCGACAAACGCGGAGATCCAGCAGCAGGTCCGGAGCGCGGTGCAGGAGGCCGTGCAGCAGGCCACGCAGGCGGCGCGGGCCGCACAGTCGGGCCAGCCGACGGCGCCGCAGCCGGCCACGGCGCCCCAGGCGCCGGTGGCGCTGCCGCCCGTGCCAGAAGGCGGCGGGCGGGTGATCATCGACAGGCAGGGCGACCGCACGGTCATCACGAGCGCGCAGTTGCCTCCCGAGGTGATGCCGCTGGCGACGATGGCGCAGGAGACGGCGCTCGGCCTGATGGGGCTGATTGCGGCGATGGTGATCCTGGGCCCGTTTGCGCGCATGATTGCGCGGCGGTTCAACCGGAACACCGAGATCAAGGCAGCGGGCGAGCATTCGCAGGTGCTGCAGCAGCAGCTATTGCAGTTGCAGCAGAGCGTGGACGCGATGTCGCTGGAAGTGGAGCGGATCAGCGAGGCGCAGCGGTTCCAGGCGAAGCTGCTGAGCGAGGGGCGATTGGGAGCGGCGGGGGACCGGTAAGGCTCCTCTGCTCGTGGGCGACGAGCAGCAACAGGGCCAGCAGCCGCGATCCGCGCGCTGCTGGCCGTTTGTCATCCTGCGGCTCGCCGATGGCTTCTACAGCATTGAGTAGTTCCTCCACGCTCTCGCTCTTCAGGGCCGCAGCAAGGGCCCGCTCGACACCGGCGCCGGACATGACGGCCGTCCGGGCCTGTGCCGCGACAATCCGTGACTGAAGGGCGGCACGCAGGGTGAGCGGCGCCGAGCGCAACGCGGCGTCCAGCCGTCGCGCGATCGCCGCGCGGCTGCCGCGGTCGCCCGCGTGCGCGCCCGCGTGCGCGCCCGCCAGCGCGGCCGAAGCGTCAGCGCGAAGCCAGTCTCGAATGTATCTGTGGGCCTCGCGCAGCCGCTCCGCAGGTGGCGATACCGCACGGCCTGGCTCAACGCGCGCGAGCACATCGAGCAGTCGTGCGTCGTCTTCAACGACCGTGCAGCCGTCGCTCACGACCACGCGCGCGCGGCCACTCGCGTCGCGAAGAACCGCCACCCAGCCATTCGAACCTGCACACGCCGCCGCCACCCTGGCGCCGCCGCGCGGTGCCTGCTGCCACGGGCGAACACGTGCGAGCAGCGATTCGCGTGCCGTGCCCGCCTCCACGCTCGAGTCCATGGCGCATCGCTTGTGTTGCAAGCGCGCCGCAAGCGCGAGCAGGCGCGTCGCACCGCGCGGCGGCCGCACCGCGTAGACTGCGACCGTCGCGTGTGGCGAACCAAGCCTCAGCGCGCGCCCCTCGCGCTGGTCGATCCGTGCCGGAGTCCACGGCTGATCGAGGTGGACGATTACCGAAGCGGCGCGCAGGTCGAGGCCCTCGCCCAAAAGGTCGGTGCTCAGCACGAGCCGCAGGGGAGCGCGTGCGTCCTCGACGGCATCGGATGCCAGTGCGGCGAGCACGTCCAGGCGACTCAGTCCGCCTCCTGCCGACCGCACCCCCCGCGCCGTGATCGCCACGACGCCCGCCTCGAATCGCAGCGCGTGCCAGAGGGCATCAATGGTGCCGGCGTAGCGCGAGAACGCGACGATCGTCGCGGCGGGGTGTGTGTCGAGCACGCGACGCAGGAGCGCGGCGCGCGCGGCGGTGTCACCATCGCGCGCTCCGACTACGCGTGCATGCAGGGCAACGAGTGCGCGCACGTGGCGGGCGAGGATCGTGCGTGCCGCCCCGAGGTCCGTGCGCGCCGGCGCCGCGACGAGCTCGGGGAATGCCAACTGGGACGACTCGGCGGTGGTGACCCACGCGCGCAGCTCGCGGCGCGTCGGCCAGCGCCCCGCCGTGAGTGCGTCATCAATGGCCGCGGCGTGATGGAGGGCGCGCCGCACCGTCGCATCGAGCGCCGCCATGCTTGACGACCACGCGTGCGCGAGGGTGAGTCGTACCAGCGCCACCGCTGCCCGTCCATCCGCGGCCGGGAGTGGCGGTGGAAGCGCACACAGCAATGCGCTGACGTCGGGGTGAGGCGGAGGTCGGAGCCAGCGTACAGGGCGACGGCGAGGAAGGAGCGTCGCCTCCGCCTCGCGCCGCACGATGAGTCGCGCCAGGACGTCGGCAGGCAGGGTGGCAGCGGCCGGTCCAAGGAAGAGGGCGAACAGTGCATCGCGATCCTCGGCACGGTTGTGCACGGGCGTGGCGGACAGCAGGAGGACGCGCTTGCCGATGGCCAGTGCGGCGGCATGCGCATAGCGTCGCGTGAGCGGGTTGCGCAGGTGATGCGCCTCGTCCACGACGAGCAGAGGCGCCGCGGAGGCTGCCGACCGCCGGCTGAGCTGCTCGAGCGACCGCCACTCCACGCGCACGGCGGCGAGCGCGGCCGAGCGCATCCACTGCGCGCGCAGCGCCGCGGGGGCGATGACCATCGCGCCGCCGCAGGCGCGCGCGACGGCCAGGGCCACGTACGTCTTGCCAAGTCCGGGAGCATCGGCGAGCAGCGCCCCGCCGTGCGAACGCATGGCCGCACGCAGTCGATGCACGGCGTCCACCTGATGCGGTCGCAGGCGAACCCTGCCGAGGCGGGCATCAGCATCCGGCGCTTCGCCGGCGATGGCGTCGGCGATGCGCCGTTGCACGGCTACCAGCGCGTCCATGTCAGCAACGGCTCCATCAGCGACGCGGATACGCGGAAGGCGCGGAGTGAACATTCATGCAGCTCAGCGGGGGACGGCACGTGACCCGCGCGCGCGGCGTGTCCGATGCTTGCGAGCAGGCGGCGCGCGGCCGGCCAGTCGGACGGCAGCGGCAGGCGCGCCATCGTCCAGCCGAGGAAGCGGTGGTACCCTCCTCGTGCGGGTTCCGCGATTGCGCCCAGCCAGGCGACGGCGAGCGGGGCGTTGAGCCACGTGGCGAGGGCGTCGGCGTCGTCTTCGGAGGGTGCGCGCACGACGTAACAGCTGTTCAGCGGCACGGTGTCATCGTCCGGCGGGAGCACCACGGCGCGCGGCGTCCGTCCCACATCACCCCAGGCAACGCGCCAGCCCCGGACGGAGGCTTCGAGACGGAAGAGCGACCACCACTGGTCGCGAGACCGCGCATCGGCGCGCCGCTCGAGGGTCGGCCGCCAGTGCGACAGCCAGCGACCCGCGCGCGGCGGCAGGGAGCGCAGCGGCTGCAGTGATGCGTCGTGCGTCCAGATGATGGCGCGCTGCAGCGCAGGTCCGGCGAAGGCCGTGAGGTCCTCGCCGCGCAACGCGGGGCGCAACAACGCGCGCTCGATGAGCCCCTCGCGCTCGCCGCTCCGCACCGTGCACGACGCGACGCCCGATCGCGCCGCCCACGACGCCTCCGGCTGCACGACAAAGGCGTCATTGCACCCGCTCTTCACGCCGAGCAGCGGACGCCCGAACGGGGTGTCGGCAAGCGGTGTCCCTGCCGCCACGAGCGCATCGAAGGCGTCGCGCACAGGCGGTGGCAGCAGCAGCCAGGGGGCTCCGTCGCTGGCGTCGAGCGCCATTCGGCCGAGCGGCGTGCGCCAGCGGCATTCGACATCTCGGCGCACTACGGCGCATGCCACGTCCGCACCTGCCCGCGAGCGCCCGGCCACGCGCTCACGCCGGAGCAGGAGAATGGCGGGATAGACAGCGGCGTCGAACAGCGCACGACCCGCCGAGTGGTCCTCGCAGGACAGCAGCGCCGTGGAGCGCGCCAGGAGCGCGCGAAGCCCCCCGCCAGCGAGGCTGCGGAACAGCTTCGACGGCACGAGCAGCGCCACCACGCCAGCGGGCCGCACGAGTGAAGCGGCGCGTTCGGTGAAGAGCGCGCAGAGATCGGCCTGCATGCCGAAGCCGGACATGGCGCCGCTCGCCACCGCTCCCGCCCGCCATGTGGCATCGCGCATGGACTCATACCGGGCGCGCAGCGCCGTGCGCTCACTGGGCGGGATGCGATGCAGTCGCACCCACGGCGGGTTGCCGACGACGAGGTCGAAGCCGCCGCGTTGCGCCACGTCGCCGAAGTGCGACGCGAAGCCGAAGGGGACGGCGCCGCCGGCGCGCAGCGCCGCGAGCGCGCGGCGCAGCCCTCGCGCGTCGCGCCGCCACTCGTCGAGCGCCGCGCGCTCGGTGGCCGTGGCCACGCGGCGCCTGCCGAACAGGTCGCGCCCGCGCAGCGCGCACACCAGGTCACGCCGCTTCAACGCCGCCACCGCGAGCCGTCGCTCCACCGCGTCCACCGCGAGCGTGCGTTCGGCACGGTCGAGCGCGCGCTGCAGCGAACGCTTGCGGGGTCCGGTGGCGCGGGCGTACCGCTCGCGCAACCGCGTGACGCCGGCGTCGCCGCCACCCGTGACATCGAAGGCGGGGCCCGCGAGCGCGTCGGCGCAGCGAATGTGCCGGTCGAGGTTTGGCAGCGGCGGCACGCGCAGCGGATCGCGCTCCGGGCTGTCCACCACCACGGAGAGCCACAGCCGCAGTTCGCACAGCCAGATGGCGGTGGGATTGATGTCGACGCCGAAGATCGACTGGGCGAGCACGGCGCGGCGCCGCACATGCTCCGGACGCGCGTCGTGCGCTGCCGCCAGCAGACGGGAAACCTCCGTCATCGCATGCACGAGAAAGGCGCCCGTACCGCAGGCTGGGTCCAGAATGCGCAGGTCATTGAGTGCGGTGCGGAGCCGCGTGGCGGCGTCGTCGTCGGCCACACGGCCCGCTCGCGCCTCTGCGAGTGCCGAGCGCTGCTCCGGCCCGGAGAGCGCCGCATCCAACGCGAGGTCCGTGATGTGGCGGATCATCGTGGGCGGCGTGTAGAAGGCGCCCGTAAGTCGCCGATCATCCGATGCCATCAACGACTCGAATGCGCGGCCGAGCATCTCCGGGTCCACCGCCGCTTCGGCGAACTCGGCCGATCCCTCGTGGGCGGTGACGCGGTAGCGCGCGAGCAGCTCACCAACGATGCGCGCGATGTCCTCGTCCGCGAATCGCAACGCGCGATGCTGCTTCTCCAGCACGTCGCGCGTGAAGAGGCCGCCGTTGAGGAAGGGCAGGCGGCCGAAGGCGCGGGCGGCGGGGGACCGGCGCGACATCGGCGCATTGAGCGTCCCGAAGAACAAGGGCTCGAGCAGCGTGCCGTGCAGCCGGTTGCCGCGCGCGGCCACCTGCCGCGACAGGAAGGCGCGGTCGCCGTCGAGCCATCCCTTTGCTTCAAGAAACGAGAGGAAGAGCAGGCGAGACGTGCAGCGCAGGGCAAGGGCGTGACGCGTGGCGCTGTCAGCGGCGCCGCGCGCGCCGCCGGCCAACGCGAGCACGGCCTGTTCAAGCTCCCGATAGAATCGCCGTGTCAGCGCGTCGCGGCCGAGCGCCTCACGCCAGCGCAGGTGCGTGTCGAGGTCGCTGTCACTGCGACCGCCCTCGAGCGCGACGAGCGATTCGGCGTCGCCAGGCCGCACCATGGCAGGCTCCACCACCATCGCCGCGGCATGAGCAGCGCCCCCCGGCGCCGGAACCAGGAGCGCCACCGCGCTCTGACGCTGCGCCGCAAGCACCAGCCAGAGGAGTTCCGGTGCGCGCGTCGCAATGCTGCGTGCCGCGCGTCCGGCGGTGTCGCGGAGTGACGCCGACATCGGGACCTCGAGCAGCAGTGCGCGCAGTGTGCCGGGTCCCGACGCGACCTCGACGCGCTGCAGCGGGTAATCAAGGCCGAGTCGCCGCGCCGCATCGGGGTCGAGATCGCCAGCCGGCGCACGAAAGCCCAGCATGCGAAGCAGGGCCACGCGTCCGCGGCGGTCGGAGGTGCGCTGCAGCAGCGCGGCGGCATCGGTGACGGTGAGCACGCGGGCACGGTAGCGTCACGTGCGCCGCGGGGCGTCACCGTGTCAGCGCACCACGGCTCAATTGCTTGCGATCAGCGGCAGCCCGTCGGCTCAATTGCCTGCGACCAGCAGCGGCTCGATGTCGGTAAGCGATTCCACCAGGTGCATCGGCTTCGCATGCTCCATCGCCGCGCGATCATACGGTCCGCTCAACACGCCGATCGTTCGCACCCCCGCCGCGTGACCGGCCAGCACGTCGTACGGCGAGTCGCCAATGAACCAGGCATCGCTCGCCGACATTCCGAGCCGTTCGAGCGCCAGCAGCACCGGCTCGGGCTCGGGCTTGTGCTTCTCGGTGGCCTCGATGCCGATGAGCGCGCCAAAGCAGTCGGTGATTCCCACATAATCGAGACTGCGCCGGATGCCGGACTCCAACTTCGAACTCACGATCGCCATCGCATGTCCGCGCGCGTGCAGCCGCCGGATGAGTTCCACCGCCCCCGGATACGCCGACACGAGCCGGTCGTGGTGCTCAATCTGATAGGCGCGGTACCGGTCCCACAGGAACTTCACGTCATCGTCATCGTGCGCCCACCGCCGCAGCATCGGCGCCAGCGGCGTGCCGATCAGCGCCACCCACTCCTCGCGCGTCGGCCGCGGCCCCTCACGCCCGTCAAAGGCGTGCACGGCGGCCTGGACGATGAGCTCGATGGAATCGACGACCGTGCCATCGAGATCGAAGAGGAGGGCGGGGAGAGGCATGACACAAACTAAACGGGAACCGAGGCGCGGAACGAGGAGGGGGTAGAGGCGTAGGGACGGGGGACGAGATGCGGAACGAGGACGGAGATCATGGGCGCGCCGAGGAACTCCCTCCTCGTTCCGACCTCACGCCCCAAGTGAAGGCGCCTCTTCCATCTCGCGCTCCCCATGCGCCAGTACCATCGCCGCGCTCAGGTGCCCGGTGGTGTTCGTCGTCGTGCGGAACATGTCGAGAATCGTATCCACGCCCAGCAGGATGCCGATGCCTTCGACGGGGAGGTTCACGACCATCAGCACGGGGACGAGGGCGATGATCGAACCGCCGGGGATGCCCGGCACCGA
Organism: Gemmatimonas sp.; assembly: GCA_013822425.1. Classification (GTDB taxonomy): domain Bacteria; phylum Gemmatimonadota; class Gemmatimonadetes; order Gemmatimonadales; family Gemmatimonadaceae; genus PNKL01. The sequence continues at coordinate 15,590 of PNKL01000021.1, read as the reverse complement.
GAACGACGTCACGATGGCCGTGGCAGCGATGGCCGCCAGTGCGTCGGGGCCGATGTGGATGCCGTAGAGGCGCGCGATGAAGAGGGCGCCGAGAATCTGTCCAACGCCCGCGCCGGGACGGAAGGTGGAGGCGGCGAGCGGGAGCAGGAAGCCGTGAATGGACGCCGGCAGCCTGAGCCGGTCGCGCGCTTCCTCGATCATTGCCGGGAGCGCCGCCATGGACGACCGCGCGCTGAACGCGATGGACTGCGGCGTCAGCCAGACGCGCCAGAAGCTCTTGAGCGGCGCCCGCCCCAGCACCACCGCGGCGGGGTACAGGATGGTCACGCAGTACAGCGTCGTGACGCCGCAGACGATCACCGTGTACCCGGCCAGCGCGCCGAGCGCTGAGAGCCCCAGCTTGGTGGCGAGCGGCACGGCGAGCGCGAAGACGCCATACGGCGCGGTGTCGATCACCCAGCGCACCATGGTGAGCGAGGCGCCCTGCACGGCTTCCACCATCGCGAGAAACGGCGCCTTCTTTGACTCGGCGACGCCCGTGATGGCGATGGCGAAGGCGAGCGTGAAGGTGATGAGCGGCAGCATGGCGCCGTCGGCCATGGCCTTCACCGGGTTCAGCGGCACGAGGTCGATGAACCACTGCGAGACCGTCGGCATGGTCCCCGGTGGGGCCCCCGCGGTGCTCGCCGTCGCGCGCAGCGCGTCCACCGCGACGGGGTCGAGCGGGATGCGCGCCATCAGCGGCGCCCCGATGGTGATGGCCATGATCGCAGCGATCGTCGTGGCGACCACGAAGAACGTAATGGCGCGGCCGCCCAGCCGCCCGATGGTCGCCGGATTCGGCGCGCGGTTCACGCCGACGATGAGGCTGCTCATCACCAGCGGAATCACCGTCATGCGGATCGCGGCGATCCACATCGTGCCGACGACTTCGAGGAAGCGCGCCACGGGCGCGAGGAAGCCGACGCTGCCGCCGGCGATGAACAGGCCGACCACGAAACCCGCGGCCAGACCGATGAGGACCTTGATGGCGAAGGGCACGCGGAAAAGCTACGCGCGGCGGTCGGGCGTCGCTATCACGGCGCCGATGGCGCCGCCGTCGAAGGCGTCGCCGGCGGCGCTGGCGTCGCCAGCGGCTTGCCGGTCGGGATGATGTAATTGCTCAGCAGCTTCAGCGGGACCTTGCCGGTGTTGGTGGCGACGTGCGGCGTGTGGGGCGGAATGAAGAAGGCATCGCCCGCCTTGATCGCGAGCGGCGGCCGGCCAGCCATGTCAAAAGTGGCCGTTCCCTCGAGAACGTAGACGAACTCCTCGCCCGGATGCGTGTGGCGCGGCGCCGAGCCGCCCACGGAAAGTTCAGCCAGCACGGTGATGCCCTCGTGCCCCGGCGTGGATGTCAGGGCATGCGTCTGCAGCACCGTGCGCTTCAGCGGCGACTGCGGTGCCGGTGCCCCCTGGGCGCCGATCGCGGAGCTGCAGACGGACAGGGCACAGAACAGGGCGGCGGCACGAACGCGCATGCGGGACTCGCAGAGGGAGAGGGAGAGGGTGAGGGAGAGGGAGTAGATGCTCGCGCCGAACCGCGGCGCGCGCAAGCGGAAACGAATGACTGAGGCGATATTCCCCGACGGCAGGTAGTTTCGACCGTCTACCTTCTACCCTCCACCATCTACCCTCACTCGCCCCCTCTGAGTGCCGTCTCTAGACCTCCACCCCGATCTCTCCCGCATCGTCCGCGCGCTGACGGCGAGCACACCGACGCCGGCGCCGCGCGATGAGCCGTTTCACGAGGCGGCGGTGGCCCTCGTCCTGCATCCGCTGGACGACGGGCTCGAGGCGCTCTTCATTAGACGCGCCACGCGCGAGGGGGACCCGTGGAGCGGACAGATCGCGCTTCCCGGCGGACGGCGCGACGCGGACGAACCGACGCTGCTGTGCACCGCGATTCGAGAGACGTACGAGGAGATTGGTGTTGACCTCGCCACGGAGGGCGTGCTACTCGGAGAACTCGACGAACTGCGTCCGCGCTCGCCGCTCCTGCCGCCGATCGTCGTCCGGCCGTACGTTTTTGCCGTGGCGGAACGTCCAGCGCTCATACTGAGCGAGGAAGTGGCCGAGGCGTTCTGGGCGCCGCTGTGCGAGGTCTTCGATCCGGAGCGCCGGCAGGAAATCACCATCCACTTCCCCGGCATCAACATGAAACGCTCGGCCATCGGCGTCGGCGAGCATGTGATCTGGGGGCTGACCGAGCACATCCTGCGCACGTTCGAGGGACACTGGCGATGAGCGAGACGAACCCGGCATGGGGCGGCGGCACGGCGCAGCGCACGATGTGGCTCATCGGGTGCGTGCTTGTGTTCGGCGCGCTCCCGATGCTGGCCGACCGGTACTTCTACGACAACTGGTATCACAAGGACATCTACGACCTCGACTGGGCGCGGCTGCTGCGCGTGATGGGCTTTGCCCCGACGTGGAGCATTGCCGCGCTGGCGATGTGGCTGCACGAACGCCCCGAAGCCGCCCAGCGGGCCAGGGCGCGCGCCTGGTACCTGCTTGTCACGCCGTTCGCGGGCGGACTCGTCGCCGAGGTCATGAAGCTCCTGCTGCGACGCGAACGCCCCAACGTGCTGGCCGGCGACTACAGCTTCCGCCTGTGGAGCGAGAACCCGTTCAGCACGAGCGGGCTCGCCTGGCCGAGCAGCCACACGATGGTGGCGTTTGCGGCGGCAACGGCGCTGGCGCGGCTTTTCCCGCGCGCCAGGTGGGTCTGGTATGCGCTCGCCGCCGGCTGTGGCGTCACGCGAATGCTCGCGCACGCGCATTTCTTCAGCGACGTGACGCTGGGGGCGCTGATGGGATGGGGCGTGGGATGGGGCATCTGGTTCCTGGTGAGGCGACGAATGGAGGGACCGCGTGCGGTCGCGTAGCGCGGAGCGGCGAGCCGCGGTCGCCCTCATCGTCGTCGTGCTCGGCGGCGGCGCTGCCGCCGCCGCGCTCTTTCCGCGCGCCTTTCCCATTCTCTCGGTCGATCAACGCCTCACCGGACCCATCGCCAGGCAGAAGGCCGATTCGTTCGCGGTGGCGCACGACCTGCCGCGCACGGGCACGCGCATGGCTGCGCGGTTCACCGCCGACAGCAAGACGCAGATCTTCCTTGACCTCGACGGCGGCGCCGACACGGTACGCGCCGTGGCGCGCGGCACCGATCACGCGCTCTACCGCTGGCAGGTACGCCGCTTCACGCCCGGCGAAGTGCGCGAGACGAACGTCACGCTCGCTCCCGACGGACGCGTCATCGGCTTCAGGCGCACGCTGGCCGACAGCGAACCGCGACCGTCGCTGGGCGTGGACTCGGCGCGTGCGCTCGCCGAGCGTGTGCGGGAGGTGTGGCTCGGCGAGCCGTCGGCGCGGTGGGTGCTCGTCTCCTCGAGCTACGACACCAAGGCGGCGAGCAACCGCATTGACCGCACCTTTGTGTTCGAGCGCACCGGCCGGCGCCTGTTGGGCGCGCCGCTTCGCCTGAAGGTCGTGATTGGAGGCGACCTGCCAATCGAGGCGACGCGATCGGTGGACGTGCCACAGACGTTCGAGCGCCGTTTCACCGAAATGCGCGCCGCCAACGCCCTGCTCGCATCGCTGTCCGGCATCGGGCAAGTGGCGCTGCTCTTCGCCTGCGTGCTTGCCCTTCTCCGCTTCTCGAAGGATGGTGGCATTCGCTGGCGCCCGGCGCTCGTTGCGGGCGGTGTAATCGGACTGCTGGTGGCAGGCGCGGGCGTCAACAGCCTGCCGCTGGCCTGGTACGACTATGACACGGCGACGTCGGCCGCCACCTTCCGGCTGCAGTCCATCGGGACCGTGGTGCTGGAAGGGCTGCTCACGGCAGTGCTGGTCGGACTCACGCTGGCCGCCGCTGAAGCCGCGACACGGCGTGCCTTCCCATCACAGCTCGACTGGTGGCAATGGTGGAAGGCGCGGGGCACGCGACAGGTCGCCGGACAGGTGCTCGGCGGCTACGCGGTGGCCGCCTTCGGCCTGCTGTATGTGTGCCTGTTCTACCTGATGGCGCGCCAGCTGCTCGGCTGGTGGACGCCGAGCGAGATGCTCGACGACCCCAACCAGGTTGCAACCCGGCTGCCGTGGCTGGGCGGGCTCGCCATCTCGTTGCAGGCGGGCGTCTGGGAAGAGGCGATGTTCCGCGTGCTGCCGCTCTCGCTGCTCGCCATCTGGGCCAAGGACCGCCCCCATCGCACGCGCATCATGGCGCTCGGCGTCGTGGGCACCGCGCTGGTGTTCGGGTTTGCGCACGCATCGTACCTGAGCTGGCCGGCGTACTCGCGCGGCGTCGAGTTGTTCATCGAGTCGTCGCTCTGGGCGGTGATCGTGCTCGCCTTCGGCCCGCTGCCTGCGATGCTCGGGCATTTCCTGTACGACTTCGTGCTGTTCAGCCTGTTCGCGGGCGCGGGCAGTGGGCTCGCGTATCGCGTCACGACGGCCATCGCGGTGCTGATCGGGTTGGCGCCGGCCGCCGCCGTAGCCTGGACAGTGTGGCGCAATCGCGGACTGGCGGAGGCGACCGCGTCCCAGTCACTCGGTGCGTGGATTCAGCCGCCGCGAGAAGCCGCAACACCGGTCACGACCGCGCACAGGGAATCCCGCCTGACGCCGCGGTCGAGGACGATGGCGCTGGTGGCTGGCGTGGTGGGCATCCTCCTCACGATGGTGGTCCCATCGCGGGAGCCACTCGGGCCGCGGCTGACGGCTGACCGCGCGACGGCCGTGCGCGTGGCCGATTCCGCCCTGGCGTCCCGCGGCGTCGTGACCTCCGGGTGGACGGCATTGTCGCGCGTCGCCCGCGACACCATGGATGCCCTGCCGCGCTTCCTCGTGCGCGAACACGCCGAATCGCTTGCCCAGCCGCTCGCTTCGAGCATTCACCCCGCCGCGTGGTGGGTGGTGCGATATGTGCGACCGCGGGGGACGCTCGCGGAGCGGGCCGAGGAATGGCGCGTGCGCGTCTGGCCCAACGGCCGGTTGTTGGACGTGCGCCACCTGCTCGCCGACACCGCATGGCGCGATTCCGTGGGCGATGACCAGGCGCGCGCCCTGGCACGACGTGCGCTCGCTTCGGCGCGGCTCGACACGCTGCGGTTCGTGGAAGCCAGGCTCGCCGCTGATGTCAAGCCGCCCAACGCCGCAGGCGCGCGCCGCAAGGACATCACGATCACGTACACCGATACCGTGCGGCATCTCCCCGGTCAGGCGCTGGCCCGCGCCTGGGTGACGATGGCGGGCAACGAGGTGACGGTGGTGCGCCAAGGGCTCGAACTCCCGGAGGCGTTCCGTCGCGACGACCGGCAGCGTCAGCTGACGCGGGTGATGATCAGCGGCGCGCTGATATTCGGGTTGCTCGGCCTGTTGCTCATCGGCGTGTTCTATGTGCGCCGATACCGCGCGAACGTCGTTGAGGACCGTCCACTCGGCGCGCGGCGACTGTGGATTGCGGCGGGCGTGTTGGCGTTGACGCTGGGCGTCTCGCTGCTGAACGAATTGCCGAGGGCGCTTGCCTCGTACGACACCGCAGTGGAGTGGCGGTCGTTCCTTGGCAGCACGCTCGTGTTCGGCGTCATCTCGCTTGCCATGGTTGGCGTGCTCCTCGGGATGTGGCTGGCGTTCGACGGACTGCGGCGGCGCGTTGGGGTGCCGTTTGTAAGGGCGAGCGACACGTGGCCCGACGTGCTGCGCGCCGCCGTGGGCCTCGCCGGCACGTTCGCCGCCATCTTCGCGGCGTTGCGGTGGGCGCGCGTTCGCGCCATGCCGATGTCAGTCGGCGACGCGTCGCTCGACAGCGCCCTGCCGTGGCTCGTTCAGGTGCTGTCGTTGCCGGTCGACGTCGTGATGCGTGTCGTCGTACCGGCGCTGGCAGTGTTCGTCGTGCTGCTGCTCGCGCGTACGGTGGCGGCCCGCGCCGGACTCGGGCTCGTGATCGTGCTCCTTGTCGGCGGCACGCTGGCCGCGATGGAAGCGGACCTGCCGGCGCTGCGGTACCCCACCGCGCTCGGCGCCGTGGCGGTGCTGTCGGTGCCGGCGGCAGTGCTCGCGTTGCGCCACTATGCCGCGGGGTCGGCGATCACCTGGTTTGCCGCGAGCATCCTGATGAGCCTGTTCGATGCCACACGCAGCATGTTCGAATCGGCGACCGCGGAAGAGCGAGCGGGGGCAGCGCTCGCGTGGGTGGCGTGCGGGGCGTGCCTGGTGCTGGTGCGGGCGGGGACGAGGGTCGGAACGAGGAGGGGGTAGAGGCGTAGCGAGGCACGAGGGGTTTCCTGTCCTTCAGGTGCTGTTCCATCTGCAGTCTCGGCACGCCGTCCTTGAGCCACTCGGGCGCCGGCTGGTCGCGCAGGAACGTGTCGAACCACTCCTGCATGCGCACGGCGTAGTCCTTCTGGTTCGCGGTGCGTGAGAGGCCGTGGTTCTCGCCCACGTACTCCAGCAGCACCACATCCTTGCCCAGTTCACGCAGCGTGTTGATGTACGGGTCGGGGTTGCGCGCGTAGCTGTCGCTGAAGCGTCCCTGGCTCGAAATGAAGATCGGGCTCTGTGTAAGATCGGCTGGTTGGCCGAGCCCGAGTTCCAGTACACCGAGCTGAACATCGAGACCATGTCGGTGAGCGGCGCGCCGGCGATGGCCGTCCTGAAGATGTCGGTCTGCGTCGTGATGAAGGTCGTCTGGTAGCCGCCCCAGCTGCGTCCTTGCAGGCCCACCTTCGTCTGGTGACGGGCAGCTTCCACACGTCCCAGGTGTCGCGCACCAGCACGGCGCTGCCGTCCTTGGCCCAGCCGAAGGACGCGGCGGCAGCCGGCCTGATGGTGTTGTGGTCGTCCTCGTCGTCCCAGAATGTCGCGTTCACGCCTGCGGTGAGCGTGCGCGTCGTGCCGGCGGCGAACTCGTACAGCTTGTAGTCGCCGTCGTCGTGGTAACCCGCGCGCGACCCATTGTCTTAGAATGCAGGAAGATATAAGTTAGCACGTACTAACATTAAATCGTTGATACACTGCATGCGCCTCCCGCTTCGACACCTCGCGCCCGCCCTCGCCATCCTCGCCGGGACCATGGCCGCCTGCGCCGAGCTCGCCACCGAGCCGCCCGCCGATGGCGAGGTCTTCGACGCCCCGTTTGCCGAACTCTCCGCCGGCGAACTCCGCGTTTTCCTTACCGGCGACGCGGAGTTCAGCCGCCGGTTTGCGCCGGCCACCGGCCTCGGTCCGATCTTCAACAACGCCTCCTGCTTCTCCTGCCACTCCGCCGACGGCCGCGGGCGCGTCGAGAATTCACTCGTTCGGCTCGGCACGCCCGACAACGACTTCCTCCCCCACCTTGGCGGACCCCAAATCCAGGACCGGGCCATCGCCGGCGCGATTGCGGAAATGGTCCCGGACGGCGTGCCGCTCTCGCGGCGGCTGCCGCCCCCCGTCTTCGGGGTGGGGCTCATCGAGGCGATTCCCGACGCGAGCATCCTCGCCAACGCCGATCCCGACGACGCCAACGGCGACGGCATCTCCGGTCGCCCCAACTGGGTGAGCGTACGCGACTACGTGCCGGGCGGAGTGCCTGGCGCCGCGCGCACGGCCCTCGGCCGGTTCGGACGGAAGGCGCAGACCGCCACCCTGCTGGAACAGGTCGTCGAGGCGTATCACCAGGACATGGGCATCACCTCCGTCTTTCGGCCTGCGGAGAACGTGAACGTGCGAGCGCCGTTCAGCGACGATCAAGCCATCGACCCGGAGATTCCCGTGGCAACCGTGCAGGCGGTCGTGCACTACGTGCGTGCACTCGCGCCTCCGGCGCCGGGCGCCGACACACCCACTCGACGCACCGGCGCCGCGCTCTTCGCCTCCGTGGGCTGCGCGGCGTGCCACACTCCCGCATTCACCACGGGCCCGTCTTCCATCGCGGCGCTGGCCGGCCGCCGCGTGGAGGCGTACTCCGACTTCCTGCTCCACGACATGGGCGACGCACTGGCCGATCAGCGCCCCGACGGCCAGGCCAGCGGGCGCGAATGGCGAACGCCGCCGCTGTGGGGGCTGCGCCTCATGCGGCGGTTCCTCGACGGCGACGCCTTCCTGATGCACGACGGCCGAGCGCGCACCGTGGAGGCCGCCATCCTGCTGCACGGCGGCGAGGGAGAGAGAGCGCGCGCCGCGTTCGCCGCGCTCGACCCGGCGTCGCGCCGCACCCTCCTCGACTTTGTGGAGTCGCGATGATCGCGCGGCGTGAGTTCGTCACCCGCTGCTCGGCCGCCGCCGCCGCGCTCGCGTTCGGGGGCTGCGGCTCGCTCGTGGTGCACACTGTGCCCGCACCGCAAGGTCGAGTGTCGCTGGCGCTGGCCGACTTTCCGGAGCTGGCGCGCGAGGGGGGCGTGCTAAGTCTCCTCCCTGAGGCGGAGAGCGATCCCATCTTCGTGCTCGCGCTTGGCGCGGGCGCCTTCGCCGCGCTCTCGTCCCAATGCACGCATCGCGGATGCACACTCGACGCGGAGGCAACGCGCCTCGTCTGCCCCTGCCACGGGTCTGCCTTTGGGCGCGACGGCGCGGTACTGCGCGGTCCCGCACAGCATCCGCTCCCACGCTATCACGCCGCCGTCGCCGATGGACGGCTGCTCATCGACCTGCGGAGGAGCGCATGATGCGCCACCTGCTCATCGCCATCGCGGCGCTGCTCGTCGCCGGCAGTGCCCGCGCGCAGCAGGCCGACACGACAGACCGGCCGTTCGTGCGAGGCGGCGTCTACGACAAGCCCTTTCAACATCGCCTGGCGGGACGCGCCGTCTTCGGCGGATACGCCGAGGTACACTGGCGTCACGAACGTGCGGACGGCCTGCTGGTGGACGGCGGCTTCGAGGCCAAGCGGTTCAATCTGTTCGCCAACGCGCGGGTGAGCGACTTCGTGCGCTTCGCCGCCGAACTCGAGTTCGAGGAGGGCGGACGCGAGGTCAGCCTCGAGTTCGCGGCCATGGACCTCCGCCTGCATCCCGCGCTGTCGCTCCGCGGCGGGATCATCCTCTCGCCGCTCGGCCGGTTCAATCTTGCGCACGACAGTCCGCTCACCGAGTTCACCGACCGCCCCCTCGTCTCCACCGAAATCATCGGCGTGGCGCTGTCGGAACCGGCCATCGGAGCGTTCGGGCGGGTGCGCACGGGTGGGGCGTCGCGCCTGACGTGGGAGCTCTACGCCACCAACGGCTTCAGCGACGGCGTGGTGACGGCGTCGGAGGCGGGAACGCGGATTCCCGCTGGACGCGGGAACTTCAAGGACAACAACGGGTCTCCCGCGCTTGTCGGACGCGTCGCGTGGAGCCCCCGCCTTGGCACCGAGTTCGGGCTGTCGGCGCACCGCGGCCAGTGGAACACGCACGCCAGCGAGGGGGTGGCGTTCGACGCGCGGCGGTCGCTGACCATCGCCGTGCTCGACGTCGAGGCCGAATGGCGCGGCGTGCTGCTGCAAGGCGAGGCGGCAACGGCAGCCATCGCCGTCCCGGACGGCCTGCACGGCATCTACGCGACGCGGCAGGCGGGGGGCTACGTGGAAGTCGTCCGCGAGTTCGCGCGAGGCCTCGTGCGCACCATGCCCCAGTCGTCATTCGCGGCCAAGGCACGGTTCGACGCCATTGACCTCAACCGCCACGTGCGGGGCGACGCCGTGGTGCGCTTTACCGCGGGGCTCACCTTCCGCCCGACGCGGGACAGCGCGATCAAATTCGACCTGGTGCGCGGCCGCGATCGGGACCAGTTCAACAACCCCACGGAGCGCGCCGCCGTGCTTGTGTCACTGACGACCTACTTCTGATGACCAGCCCGCCTCTACCCGACGCCACCGCTACCGTCCCTGCGACTCCGGACCTACCGGCGAAGGGGGCCGCCGTACCGAGGAGTGACGGATGGCGCCGGTCGCGCGCCGCCCCTTCGCTCTCCGAGTCGTACCGCACGATCCCCGTGGACGGCGCGACCTGATTCCGCAAGCTCCTCGCCTTCGCGGGCCCGGGCTATCTCGTCGCCGTCGGCTACATGGACCCGGGCAACTGGGCCACCGACATTGCCGGCGGGTCGCTGTTCGGCTACACCCTCCTCAGCGTCATCCTCCTGTCCAACCTGATGGCCGTCCTGCTCCAGGGACTCTCCAGCAAGCTGGGCATCGTCACCGGGCGCGACCTCGCGCAGGCGTGCCGCGACCACTACTCGCGCCCGGTCTCCATCGCCCTCTGGTTCCTCTGTGAAATCGCCATCGCCGCCTGCGACCTCGCCGAGGTCATCGGCTCCGCCATCGCGCTCAACCTGCTTTTCGGCATCCCGCTGACGTGAGGCGTCATCATCACGGCGGTGGACGACCTGATTCTCCTCATGCTGCAGCGGCGCGGCTTCCGCCTGCTTGAGGCGCTCGTCATCGTGCTCATCGCCACGATCGGCGCCTGCTTCCTGTTCGAGATGTTCATCTCGCGCCCCGACCTTGGCGCGGTCGCGCGCGGCTTCATCCCGACCACGGAGATCGTCACCAATCCGCAGATGCTCTACATCGCCATCGGCATCCTCGGCGCCACGGTGATGCCGCACAACCTGTACCTGCACTCGTCGGTGGTGCAGACGCGGCGCTACGAGGAGACGGCGCAGGGCAAGCGCGAGGCGGTGCGGTTCGCGTTCATCGACTCGACCATCGCGCTCTCGATGGCGCTGTTCATCAATGCGGCCATCCTCATCGTCGCTGCCGCCACGTTCCACACGACGGGCAACACGGAAGTAGCCGAAATCCAGGATGCCCACCGGCTGCTCACGCCGCTGCTGGGCGTCGCCGGCGCGTCAACGGTCTTTGCAGTCGCGCTGCTGGCCAGCGGGCAGAACGCGACGCTCACCGGCACGCTCGCCGGGCAGATCGTCATGGAGGGCTTCCTCGACCTGCGCCTGCGGCCGTGGGTGCGGCGGTCGATCACGCACGCGGTGGCCATCGTGCCGGCCGTCATCGTGAGCATCCTGTACGGCGAGAGCGGCACCGCGAAACTGCTTATCTTGAGCCAGGTCATCCTGTCGCTGCAGTTGTCGTTCGCGGTCTTCCCGCTGGTTCTGTTCACGTCGGACAAGGGAAAAATGGGCGAGTTTGCGAATCCGCCCTGGCTCAAGGCGCTGGCGTACGTGGTGGCGTTCTTCATTGCGACTCTTAACGTCTGGCTGCTGGTGCAGACCATTACGGGGTGGATCTCCTGATGTACAAGCGCATCCTCGTACCGCTCGAGAACACGCGTACCGACCGGGTCATCCTTGACCACGTGCGCCAGGTCGCGCGCCACTGCGGGGCAGCCATCGTCCTCTGCGAGGAGATCATCGCTGACGGCTTGCCGTGCGAGGCGGTGCTGGCGTGCGGCAACCCGGCCGACGAGATCGCCGCCGCTGCCATGCGCGAAGGCGCCGACCTCATCGCCATGGCCACCCACGGACACCGGGGGCTCAACGACCTGATCCGGGGGAGCGTCGCCAGCGAGCTGCGCCACCGCACGCACGTTCCGGTGCTGATGGTGCGTGAGGCGCCGCCCAGGAGCGCTCCGTGACCGCTCCACCCCGCGGCGGCACTCGCGGCACTCGCGGCACTCGCGGCACTCGCGGCACTCGCGGCACTCGCGGCACTCGCGGTACTCGCGGCACTCGCAGCCCCGCCGGGCGCCCGGCCACGCCGCCCGCGAGGATCACGCCCGTGCTCACGCGGCAAGCCGAAGACTACCTGAAGACCATCTACGAGATCGAGCGCGACGGCGATGCCGCGGCCACGACGGCCATCGCCACGCGCCTCGGCATCGCGCCGGCGTCGGTGAGCGGCATGGTGCGCCGGCTGGCGCGGCAGGGGCTGGTGGCGGTGGAGCGGTACCGCGGGGCGCGGCTCACGGCGCGCGGGCGGCGCGTCGCCCTGCAGATGATCCGCCGTCATCGCATTCTCGAGAGCTACCTCGTGACGCGGCTTGGCTTCGGCTGGGACGGCGTGCACGAGGAGGCCGAGCGGCTGGAGCACGCGGCGAGCGCGGATCTCATCGACCGGATGGCGGCAGCGCTCGGCAATCCGGACGTGGATCCGCACGGCGCGCCGATCCCGCGCACCGACGGCAGCGTGGACGACACGCGGCTGCGTACGCTGGACGACCTGGCGGTGGGCTCGCCGGCGCGCGTGGCGCGCATGAGCGACCGCGACCCGGCGCTGCTGCGCTACCTCGGCGAATTGGGGATTCGCCCCGGGGTGACGCTGCGACTCGTGGACCGGGCGCCGTTCGAGGGACCGCTGACGGTGGCGGTGGGAAGGGCGCGGCACGTGATCGGGTCGGCGGTGGCGAGAAAGGTCTATGTGAGGTGACGGCCGACTGGGGCAGGGGCACGGTGAGGTGCAGGGGGCAGGGTGGGGTGAAGGGGTTTCGTTGTCAGGAGTTGCCCCATCAGGAGTTGCCCCACTTGCGAGAATCTCAGCACTAAAGCAATCTTCCCCCGTCATGCCCGGCCCCCCGGCTGGGTCATCCCACCAGATGCAGATGGAGCGGACACATATGCGTGCAGTGCTTGGCTTGTTCGTCCTCCTCGTCGCCACGGCGGCGGGCGCCCAGGAGGCGAAGTTCGTGAAGGACGCGGCGCACAGCCAGATCAACTTCGTCGCCGAGTCGCGCCTGCTGGACGCGCACGGCTTCTGGGACACGTGGGACGTTGACATCACGCTCGACCCGGCGGCGTGGGACAAGGCGTCGGTGAAGTTGGTCATTGACACCAAGAGCGTGAACACGCGCGTGGTGGCGCGCGACAACCACCTGCGCAGCAAGGACTTCTTCCACGCCGATTCGTTCCCGCAGATCACCTTCGTCTCGACGATCGTGAACAAGCTGAGCGACACGAAGGTCAACCTGACAGGTGACCTGACCATCCGCGGCGTGACGAAGCCAGTGACGATCCCGGGGACGCTGGTCTTCTGGGACGAGAAGACGCGCACGGGGCGCATGAAGGGACAGTTCACGATCGTGCGGTCGGAGTACGGCGTGGCCTACAACTCCATGATGAACCCGATCGCGGACGAAGTGGCGGTGAGCTTCAACGTGACGTTCAAGCCGGCGACGCGTTGAACGGAACGGGGAGGAGGTAGAGGCGTAGCGAGGAGGGACGGGATGCGGAACGAGGAGGGCGGTCTCTTGTGCGCCAGAGGCCTCTCTCCTCGTTCCACCTCTCCTTGCTCCTCGCTACGCCTCAACCCCCTCCTCGTTCCGCCATATTGTAGTTGTGCTGACCATCCACCACGCCGACAATCTCCAGGCCCTTGCCGCCTATTCCGCGGCGAGCTTCGCCCTGATCTACATTGACCCGCCCTTCAACACGGGGCGTGCGCAGGTGCGGACGAGCTGGAAGGCGCAGCGGGTGAACGAGGGTGGGCGGGTGGCATTCAACGGCAAGCGCTACACGCAGGTGCGCACCGGGAGCAGCTCGTTCGGGGATGTCTTCGGTGATTACCTCGCCTTCCTCGAGCCGCGGCTCGTGGAGGCGCAGCGCCTGCTGACGAGCACCGGGTCGCTCTTCGTGCATCTCGATTATCGCGAGGTGCACTACGCCAAGGTACTGTTGGACCAGATCTTCGGCCGCGCCTCGTTCATCAACGAGATCATCTGGGCGTACGACTATGGCGCGCGGACGGGCAAGCGGTGGAGCCCCAAGCACGACAACCTGCTCTGGTACGCGCGCGACCCGAAGCACTACACCTTCAACCAGGACGCCGGCGACCGCGTGCCGTACATGGCGCCGGGACTGGTTGGGGCGGAGAAGGCCGCGCGTGGCAAGGTGCCCACCGACACGTGGTGGCACACCATCGTGAGCCCGACGGGGAAGGAGAAGACCGGCTACCCCGCGCAGAAGCCGCTCGGCATCCTCGAGCGCATCGTGCGCGTGCACTCGAACCCAGGCGACCGCCTGCTCGACTTCTTCGCGGGGAGCGGCTCGTTCGGCGATGCCGCCGACCGCAACGGCCGCGACTGCGTGCTGGTTGATTCCAGCCGCGCGGCGATCGCGGTCATGAAGAAGCGCTTTCGGGGGCGGGACGTGAGGTACGGGTGAGGGGGGAAGGGGACGACAACGGCAACTGCTTTGCCGCGGATCACGCGGATTCAGGCGCGGATAAACACGGATCAGACTTCGGGGGGTGCGCACCGACGCTGCGGTGCGCCCCCCCCAATGTTCTCTCCGTGTTCGTCCGCCTTCTTCCGTGTTATCCGTGGTAAGTCGTTGCAGTTACCCTGCTCGCCGCACTGCCAAGCTGATCACGGCTTAGCACTACGCGCCGCCTCCCACGCGGCGCGCAGTTCCACCACTTCATCCCGCTCCTTCATGCGCCCCAGCGTCCACGTGATCGGCGGAATGAACGCGACGGTGCGCCCAAGGTCCGTGGGCTCTTCGAACGTCAGCGTGTAGCGCGGCGGGCTGCTCCAGCTTGGGCCGCCGATCCTGGCGACGTTCGACAGCGGGACGCGGATCTCGGTGCGGTAGTTCGAGATGATCAGTTCGTCATCGTCGAGCTCGACGCGCATCAACCGCCTGAGGGCCCACCAGAGAATTGTGGCCACGACCACTGTAGCGCCGGCGAGGAGCAGCCATCCCTGGTCCGCGCGCAGGCCGGGCGGCATCCTCTGCGGTTCGGGGTGCAGATAGGCAACGACGGCGCTCGTTCCGATTCCGCCGAGCACCAGCGGCGGGATGACGAACTTGTAGAACGGGGTCCAGCGGGAGGAGAGGGTGGTGGCCACCTGACAACCTTTAGGTGAGGTCGGGATTCGCTGCATCGAACGGGCGGTCCGCGAACTCGTTCAGCTTGCGCATGACGATAAAGGCGAGCCCGCCGCAAAGGACGGCCGACACGATCACGCGAATCCACTGCCTGCTGTTGAGTGCCTGCTGCGAGAGAAGCGTGTCAATTGCCGTGGCGTTTGCCATGGCGAAGATCACCAGAGTCACGACAAAGACCAGCGGAAAGGCAAGCGGACTGAGCGCATTGCTCACGGGCTGCTGGCCCCCGCGTGCCATCTCCGCAAGCTTGGCGTCGGCATCTGTCCGACTTCGCACGAGCATGATGCCAGCTGAGACGCCGAGGCCGATCATGCCGGCGGCGAAGAGCGCATAGCCCCATACGCCACGCCTCGGCCACCACTCGTCTACGGCTCCAATGACCGACAACGCCATAAACCCAATACCCGCAATCAGGGCAATCCACTGATGGTATCGGCGCCGACGCATCGTCCGCTCGTCCGCCGTCGGTGCAAGTCGGGCGACCGTCCATTCGCGAACGAGTTCGCCGAGAATCAGCATCAGCAGGAACGGCAGGGTACGCGAGAACTGCGCGGGCGAGTCCTCCGTCAGCGAGTGGCCGATGACAAGGAGGCCGATGCCCGCCAGGATCGCGAGCGGCTTGCGCGTGTGCGAGCGCTGCGTCGTCACTCGCGCTCCTTCGCTGTTCTCACGGACCCGTATTTCCGGACAATGCGCACGGCCACGTCGAACAGCACCAGCGCGAAGAGGAGCGTAACAGAGGACTGATGTTC
>PNKL01000020.1 GCA_013822425.1 Gemmatimonas sp. | reverse complement strand
CTAATACCGAGCCCGCCAATTCGCGGACTGTAGTTTTGTCGCAGGTTCTGCAGCAGCTGAGGGCGACCGCGTTCAACAAACGCGATTGCCTCAGGCGGTACACTGGCCAACAGCGCCAGGGTCCGCACTCGGGTTTCATCGTTGAGGTCAACAATACCAATCGTGATCCGATTGCTGCCCTCGTCGGCGTCCAGGAAGGTGACGCTCGGGTCACTGAAGACGGTACGGCGCAACTGCGCCTTCCATGCGAGCAACTGCGACCAGTCGTATCGGCCTTTGACGAATCTTATCATTGGCGTTCCAACTCCGGGTCCATCGCCACTCTTTGACCGTCCAGTCATGCGCGCGCTAATCACCCGGCGAGCCGCTTCTTCCTGGCCCAAGTCAGTGACATACACTCGAACGGCACCGTCGTCGTCGAAAGCGAGACCGCCGAAGCCGGGAATCTGGAGTGCGATTTCTGCCAGGCGATCGTCGGCTGTGGGGTAGCGTCCCGGCTGGAGCACGATATTGCGCGCCTCATTGCTCGGTTGGACGTGTTCAGGTGTCGAGGGCGCTGGTTGGTCGCCGCAGGCAGCAGCGATTGAAATAGCAGCGAGACTCAACAGGCATCGCGCACGTGATGGTTGCTCGTGGCATGAGGGGTTCTTGGTTCGCTGTTCAATGGTTGAACGCATAGTACACCATTCCGTGGATGAAGTAGTCCCGTACGCAAAGGTGGATGCCGCGTCCCGCTTGCTGCCATGTGCGCACTCACTTGAGTGCGTGACGGAGCAGCCGAACGTTGGTATCACGCCACGTGACCCTTCGAGGATGTACCGGAACGTGGGTGGTTGTCAAGCTCAGGCGAGGTGAGCTCCAGGGCTAACGCATTATGAAACCCCGTTGCGGGGTGCGGACTTGGTCGCCTTCGCCACAGCGCGGAGCGCGTCGCCCCCGCTCTGCGGGGACCTCGTCGCCGTCGCGTCGGGCGTGCAATCCCGTGAGCGCATTACCTTTACGGTGTTCCGTTCTCTGAGATCCCCCGGCCCCGGCGACGCGATGCCTCGACCCGAGATCGACCTGAGTGCTCTCGCCGGTCCCGATGGGGCTGCCGGCGTCCCGCGAGTCTCCGCGATGGCCGCCGGCCTCACGGGCTCGGAGATTCTCAAGATCGCCGGCGAGATTCGCGCCATGGTCCGCGGTGGCGCGCCGATCTGCAACCTGACCGTGGGTGACTTCGACCCCGCGCAGTTCCCGATTCCCGCCAGGCTGCGGGACGGAGTTGCGACAGCGCTGGCCAAGGGCGAAACGAATTATCCACCCGCGGATGGCGTGCCCGAACTGCGGCAGGCCGTGCAGGCGTACTACCGCCGCGAACTCGGCCTCGCGTATCCGATCGAGTGCATCCACGTCACCGGCGGTGCGCGCCCGGTGATCTACAGCATCTATCGGAGCCTCGTGGATCCCGGCGACCGCGTGGTCTATCCGCTGCCGTCGTGGAACAACAACCACTACGTGCATCAACTGGGCGCGGTGGGTGTGCCGGTGCCCTGTTCGAGCGCCAACCACTTTCTTCCCACCGCGGCGGATCTCGCGCCGGCTCTGCGCGGGGCACGGCTCGTCTGCCTGAACTCGCCGCTCAATCCGTCAGGCACCGCCATCACCCCCGAGTCGCTGACCACGATCTGCCACGCCGTTCTCGCGGAGAACAGGCGACGTGAAGGCACGACCGAGCGTCCGCTCTTTCTGATGTACGACCACATCTACTGGCCGTTGTGCGTCGGCGACACACACCACGTGACGCCTCCGGCACTGGTCCCCGAGATGGCGAGGTACACGATCTTCGTGGACGGCATCTCCAAGGCGTTCGCCGCCACGGGATTGCGCGTGGGGTGGGCCGTGGGGCCGGCGGACGTGATTGCCCGGATGAGTGCGGTCATCGGCCACATTGGCGCGTGGGCACCGCGCGCCGAGCAGGTGGCGACGGCGGCCTTTCTGGGAGACGTCGCCGCGCAGGCAGAGTTCCGTGCGGCGTTCATTCCCGGCATCCAACGCCGACTCGACGCCCTGTACCGCGGGCTCGAACAGATGCGTGTACGGGGACTGCCGGTGGAGGCGCTGCCGCCGATGGGCGCAATCTACCTGACGGCGCGCATCCACCCGTTCGGCAAGCGAACGACGACCGGCGGGGTGCTTACGACCAACGAGGAGATCCGCCGCTGGATACTCGAGGCGGCGCAGGTCGGCGTCGTACCGTTCCAGGCGTTCGGCGTGCCGGAGGAGAGCGGCTGGTTCCGCCTGAGCGTCGGGGCTGTGAGCGAGGCGGAGATCGCGGCGGCGATGCCACGGCTACAGCGGGCCCTGCAGGGCCTGCTGTAGCCGCAGAGAACGGCAGAGAACGGCAGAGAACGGCAGAGAACGGCAGAGAACGGCAGAGAACGGCAGAGAGGCACGGTGATGCGTATCACTTGCCGGGGGAGGGTCCCTGAGGGATCATATCTTATCACCCGTCTTTCGCTCCCCGCATGAACTTTTCTCCGCGCACGCGTTCGCCCGTCGGTCGCGATTCCGCATGCTTTTCCGCGCGGCTCGTGATGCGTGCCGCGGCGCTGGTCCTCCTCGGCGCCGGCGCTGGGTGCGGCAAGGACTCCACGCCTCCGCTCGTCGCGACGACGCTGACCGCCTCCGTGTCGAGCCTCTCGTTCGACGCCGTGGGGGCCACGGAGTCGTTTACGGTCACAGTGCGCGACCAGAACGGCGCCGTCATGCCCAGCGCGGCGCCAATGGTCACATCATCGGCGCCGACCGTCGCCTCGGTCAGCGGCGGCGCAAACCCGACGGTCACGGCCGTCGCGAACGGCAACGCGACCATCACCGTCACCGTGGGACGCGCGAGGGCCGGCATTCCCGTGACCGTTGCGCAGGTGCCCGTCGCGCCGAGCAAGGACGCCGGGGATGCGCAGACCGCGACGGTGGGCACGGCGCTGGGCGGTGCGATCCGCGTGAAGCTGCGGGATCGCCTGGGCAGTGCGGTGGCCGGCATCCCGGTTTCCTTTTCGCCCGCCCTCGGCGGCGGCTCCATGAACCCGGCGACGGCGTCCACGGGGAGCGACGGCACGGCGTCCACCATCTGGACGCTGGGTCCGGGCGCCGGCGTCCAGGCGATGCAGGCGGTCGCAACCGGCGTGAAGGACACGGTCTTCTTCACCGCGACGGCCACCGCCGGTCCGGCCGCCGTGCTCGTGGCCTCCGCGGGCAACAACCAGACCGCCGGCGCCGGCACCGCCGTGCCCATCGCACCCGCGGTTCGCGTCAACGACGCGTTCGGCAACCCGGTGGCCGGCATCGTTGTCACGTTTACAGTCTCGAGCGGCGGTGGCACCGCCTCCGGTACGACGGCGACGAGCAGCGCGTCCGGGCTCGCGGCCGTGGGCAGCTGGGTGATGGGCACCGCGACGGGCACCAACACGCTGACGGCGAGCGCGCCTGGCCTGCCGGGCGTTGTCTTCAACGCCACGTCGTCGTCCGCGCCCGTGGTTGTCGCAGTGGAGCCGCAGCCGCTCGTGCCAGGGACCGCCTTCGTCATCACAGGCTCCGGCTTCGCGCCGACGGTCGCCGGGAACACGATTCTCGTGTCGGGGGTCAGCGCGACGGTCACCGCCGCCACGACGACGCAGATCACCGCCACCGCACCGTGCGTTCCCAGCGGGACGGTGCCTGTGGTAGTGGCGAGTGCCGGCGCGGTGGGAAGCGCGATCACGGTGACGGTGACCGGATTCCCGCGCGCGCTCGCCGTCGGACAGGCGTTTGTTGCGTCGTCGAACACAGCGAGCCGGTGCAACGAGCTGCCGGCGACGGGCGGCACGGCGCGCTATCTCATCTCGGTGTACAACGCGTCCACGTCGGCGAACTCGCAAGTGGACTTCGAACTGAGCGGCAATCCGTCTCCGGGCGCGGCGAGCGCGCGGCAGTTCGCTCCGCTGCGGGCATCGCGCGCTGCCATGGCCGAAGCGTCGGCCGACGCGAGTCGCGACCAGGCGCACTGGGAGCACCTGGAGCGCGAGCGCGCCCTCGTGGAGCAGCTGCGCGCGCGCGCCACCACGCCGCCGCCGCGCCGGCGCGCCGTCACTGCCGCCGCCGCACCCGCGGCCGGCGACCGGCGCGTCCTGTACTGGCCATGGGCGACCTGCACCGACACCACCGCGCGCATCACGGCGATCGCGCTGTATTCAGGGAGCCGCGCCGTCATCTGGGAAGACACCGCGAACGCGCTGCTCGCAAGCAACGACACGACGCTTGCCAACCGGTACCAGCGCCTCGGGCAGGTGTTCGACGCCGACCAGTACAACGTCGTGCGACAGACGTTCGGCGACCCGCTGCTCCGCGACGCGCAGACGGACGCGGACGGCCGCGTGCACATGATCTTCACGCAGCGGGTGAATGCGATCGGTGGCGTCGCCGCGTTCGTGACGAGCCGCGATCAATTCCCGCGCTCGACCTGCGGCACCAGCAACTTCGGCGAGTTCTTCTACGGCAGCGTGCCCACGGGCGCCGGCACGTCGCTCGAATCGACGGCCAACCCCGGCGGCTGGTACAACTTCATGGGGCGCACCGTGATCCACGAGGTGAAGCACATCGCCTCGATGGCGGTGCGGATGGCGAACGGCGCGCCGTTCGAGGCAAGCTGGATGGAGGAAGGCACGGCCCGTCATGCCGAAGAAGTGTGGGCGCGGCAGGCGCTGCACCACACGGCGTTCGGCGGCAACGCCGGTTATGGCACGGCGGCATCGAATGGGCTGTACTGCGACTTCAACCCGACGAACGCGACGTGCCTCGCCAACGACCCGCTGCGGCGGCCGAGCTACGGCGCGCGACGATCGTTCAATGAGCTGCGGCCGCGCCTGCTCGAGCCCTGGAACTGGTCGCCGTACGGCGACGCCACCGGGCAGACGGGGAGCTTCTTCTACCAGACTGCCTGGTCGCTGGTGCGCTACGCCGTGGACCGGTACGGCGCGTCGGACGCAGCCTTCCTGACGGCGCTGACCTCGTCGAGCCTCACCGGCACCGCCAACCTGGCGGCGGTGGCCGGCATTCCGATGGACCAGTTGATCGGCCAATGGACGCTGGCGCTCTTCATGGACGACTATCCGGGGCTCACGAATCCATCCAGCGACCTGCAATTCCGCACGTGGAACCTGCGCAACATCTATGCATCGCTGAATGCCGATCCGGCGTGGGCCGGACGGTTCAACACTGCCTTCCCGATCCAGCCGCCGGCGCTGTCGTTCGGATCGTTCGCGGCGCCGCAGACGGGCGTGCGCGGCGGCGCCAACGCGTACTTCGAGCTGAGCGGCACTTCGACCGCCGCGCAGGTGCTGAACCTGCGCTCCAGCACCGGTGGCACCGCGTCGTCCCTGCTGCGCATTGCGATTGCGAGGATTCAATGAACGCGGCGGCGCGGCATGCGACGCTGCTGGCGGTGGCACTCGCGGCGTGCTCGCCTGCTGCCGAGCAAAGGAGGGCGGGCGTTTCCGCCGATACGGCGGCCTCGACGGCGCGTACCGCCCCCGCCTTCACCGACGGCGAGCGCGCCGCCGATTCGGTGCGGGGTGTCGTGGAGCGCATCGGCAGTGACCCGACCACGCAACTGGTCGTGCGGGGCGCGGACGGGGCGGTGTGCGCGCTGCGGATGACGGCAGCGCCGCCGTTCGAGGGATTGGAAGTGGCGCTGTGGGGAACGCGAGATCGCGCATCGGCAACGATGCTCCCGGGTGTCGCCTGCACCTTCGCGGCCGCGCGGTATGCCGTGCGCGCCGTGGATGGTATCGCCGCCGCAGACGGTGTGCTGCGCGCTCAGGGCAACGCGTATGCACTCGAGACTGCGGACGGGATGCGGCGGCCGCTGCGCGACGTGCCCGCGGCGTTGCGCACGCAGGTCGGCGCGCGCATCTACTGGGCGGGCCCGCTGGATCGTGCGCCGGCGGTATATGGGGTCCTGGTACCGGCACCGTGACGCCGCGCGCGATCCCTTAGATTTCCCGCACCCCCGCGCGTGCTGTGCGCTTCCAGCCGGAGATCGCCGATCGTGGACGCCACGCTGCAGCCGTTCTTCCAGCCCGCGGGCATCGCCGTCATCGGCGCCTCGCATGACCCGGTGAAGCTGGGCTACGGCGTGGCCCGCAACCTCACGCAGTCGGGCTATCGGGGCGCTATCCACCTGGTGAATCCGCGCGGCGGCGAGCTGATGGGGCGCCCGGCGCACCGCAGCATCGCGGAGATTCCAGAGCCCGTGGATCTCGCCGTCATCGTCGTGCCGGCCGCGGCCGTGCTGGACGCGCTGCGTGCCTGCGGGGCGCGCGGCATCCGCGCCGCCATCATCGCCTCGGGCGGCTTCCGGGAAGTCGGCGCCGAAGGCGCCGCGCGCGAAGCGGACCTGGCGCGCACGGCGCGCGAGTTCGGGATCCGGCTCATCGGCCCCAATTGCATCGGCCTGCTCGACACGCACCTGCCACTCGACACGACATTCCTCGCGCCACCCCCGCCCATGCCGGGCGACGTGGCGTTCATCTCGCACTCCGGCGCCATCTGTGCCGCCGTCATCGACTGGGCGAGCGGACAGGGCTTCGGGCTCTCCCGTCTCGTCAGCCTCGGCAACCAGACGGACGTCAGCGAGACCGACGTGCTGGCGCCCGTGGCGAGCGACCCGCACACGCGCGTGCTGACGCTGTACCTCGAGGGCGTGCGCGAGGGGCGGCGTTTCATCGAGGAGGCGGGCCTCGTGACCCGCACCAAGCCGGTGGTCGCGCTCAAGGTGGGGCGCTTCGCGTCCGGACAGCGCGCCGTCGCGTCGCACACGGGGGCGCTCGCCGGGCAGGAGGCGGCGTACAACGCCGCCTTCCAGCGCGCGGGCGTGATTCGCGCCGAGACAAACGAGGAGATGTTCGACTGGGCGCGCGCGCTGGCCTGGTGCCCCCTCCCCCGGCGCCGCGACATCGCGGTGCTGACCAACGCCGGCGGCCCCGGCGTGGTGGCGGCCGACGCCGTCGAAGCACTCGGCCTTCCGCTCGCCGCGCTCTCCGACGCCACCGTCGCGCGCATGCGCGCCGTGCTTCCTGCCGCGGCGAGCATGCAGAATCCCGTGGACATGCTCGCCGCCGCCGGACCGCACGAGTACGGCGAGTGCCTCGCCGCGCTGCTCGCCGACGAGGCGGTCGGGGCCGTGATGGTCATCATGCCGCCGCCGCCGACGCACAGCGCGGACTCGGTGTGCAAGGCGCTGGTGCCGGTCATTCACGGCTCCGCCAAGCCGGTGGTCGTGGCGCTGATGGGCGAGAACCTCGTGCGTCGCGCGCGCGAGGTGCTGCGCGCCGCGCGCATCCCCGACTACCGGTTCCCCGAACGCGCCGCCAGCGCACTGGCGACGCTCGCACGGCGTGCGGACTTTCTCGCCGCTCCCGTTCCGGCGCCGGTGCTGTTCACGGACGTGCGCGCCCCGGCGGTGCGCGCCGTGCTCGATGCGGCTCCCGCCGGCTTCCTGGCGCAGGCGGATGTGGCACGCGTGCTCGGCGCCTATGGCATCGACCTGCCGCGCATCGCGCTCGCACCAACGCCCGCCGATGCGGTCGCGCTGGCGTCGCACCTCGGCTTTCCCGTCGCGCTCAAGGTGGCCTCGCCCGACATCCCGCACAAATCGGATGTCGGCGGCGTGCTCCTCGGGCTTGGCGACGCCGACGCCGTGCGCGCCGGCTTCGCCACGGTGCAGGCCAACGCGCGGCGCGCGTATCCCGGGGCGCGCCTCGACGGCGTGCATGTGCAGCGCATGCTGCCCGAGGGGCAGGAGGTGATCGTCGGCGCGGTGCAGGACCCGCAGTTCGGCGCGCTGGTGATGTTCGGCGCGGGCGGCACGGAGGTGGAGGGCGTCAAGGACGTGGCCTTCGCGCTCGCGCCGCTCCCGCGCTCGGAGGCCGACGCGATGATTGACGGCACGTGGGCCGGGCGCAAGCTGCGCGGCTTCCGCAACGTGCCGCCGGCCGACCGGGCGGCGGCCCTGGAGGCGCTGCTGCGCCTTGGCCAGCTCGTCGCCGAGCATCCGGACATCGCCGAGGTGGAGATCAACCCGCTGCGCGTGCGCCCGGCGGGCGAGGGTGCGGTGGCGGTGGATGTGCGGCTGCGCGTGCGGGGTCGTTAGTTTTCGCGCCTCGAGCCACCCTCATCCCGGTTTGCGATGCCCACGAAGCTGAAGCGCGGTTACACCGATCCCGCCACCCAGAAATGGGTGGGCGCCACGGAGGTCATTCGTGAGGTGGAGGGGATGATCGTCCGCCTCACCGTGCACGGCATCTATCTCAAGGAAAAGGGACGCCGTCTCGAAGTGGGACCGCTCGACTACGCGACGCTCTACCGCGACGCCGTGCAGCGGAGCAATGGCCTGGCGCCGATCAAGCCGCGCAAGGGGCGTTCCACCACGACCGTGTCCCGCGGGCTGCTCGCCACCGAGAAGGGGCGATAGCTCCGCCGCTCACAGCGTGACGAACTGCCGGCGGGCGGCATGCCCGACCAATGACTCCACCGACAGGCCGTCTGCCGCATATGCCCCCTCGTAGAGATGCCGCGTGAGCCTGTCGTCCTCGCCAAAGCCGTATTCGTAGTGGTAGCCGCCGACCTCGCAGACGCGCAGCCGCATCGCGAGGGATTCGAGCCGGGACAGGGACAGGGCGCGGTCGGGCATGGCGATGATGTCGGCCCGTCCCGTGTCGGCCATCGAGTCGCGCGAGAGCCCGAACACGTCACGGCGGAACCGCCGGTCCCGCGCAAAGGCGCTGAGCAGCGTGCGCCACAGCTCGGCGAACCTGGCATCGGTGAAGTGCGCCCAGCTGGCGATATGCACCCGCGGGTGATCTGCCGCCTTGAGACTGAGCTTGACCTCTTCGATCTCCAGCCAGCGGGCCATGGTGTCCTGCGAGATGCGTTCGTGTACCGTGGCGGCCGGCTGTGCTGCACCCCGGCCTGAACTGGCCGTGCTCCCCTCGTACGCCAGCAGTTCCGATGTGAGCAGAACCATGACCTTCTCGTGGCGACTGAGCAGTGCGGTGAGTACCGGACGCAGCCAGGAGGCGTCGACGGCGCCGGCATCGGCGGGGATGCCGACCACGCAGTGGCCGGCCGGAGCGGCGGAGACGGACGGCGCGTGGCGGGATGGAGTGGCGAGTACCCAGGTGTGCTGACGCATCGCGGACGGGGACGGGGACACGCCGCCCCGGGCGCTGAGGCGTCCGGCGGCGGTCATTAGACGAGTTCCAGTCTAGTGCGCCCCTTTGAAAAAATCTATTATGCCATGTAACTTTTCGGTGATCTTGCGGAATCGGGAGAACCGTGACATAGTATGATCATTGGTCCCGGCCACCCGCGGCCCGGCCCTTCCGCCCTTTGGCGATCCAATGCTCCCTCTCCTCATCGCGACACCCCACACCGATCCTTACGGCACGGCCCTCATCTGCGACGTGCTCACGGCCTACCGGCGGGACCTCGAGCGCACGCCCGACATCGTGCAGTTCGGGGAGGACGACGCGCGGTGGCTGACTGCGGGGCTCGACGTCGAACGGCTGACGGCGTCCCCGGCGATTGACGGCGGTGCGGCTGTCGTCGCCAAGCGCCGCGCGCTTCGGCCCGGACCCCTCTTCGCCCTCACGGCAGAGATGGAGGCGGCCGGTGCCCTGACCCTCGCGTACACTACGCTGGCGGCGGCCCGCCGCGTCTGGGATCGCGTCGACCGGCCGAGCGCCGCCATGGCGATCTTTCGACAGGCGCGCATCTGCCGGTCGTTCGGCGCCACGCAGGTGGCAGAGAACCTCTACTCGTACCTTTTCAGCTACGCGACGCGGTACCGGCTCGCCGAGTTGCGCGGTCGCGCCCTCGTCGGCAAGGGAATCCTGCGGACCCTCGAGGGCGATGCGACGGCCGCGTACCGGTGGTACGCCAAGGCGCGGCTGGCCTCGGCACGGAACGCCGTCGTGGTGGCCGTCGCGTACCACGGCGAGATGGCCGCGGCGCTCGGCGACCAAGACTTCAACCGCGCCCTCATCGCCGGCTGGCGCGCGCTGGAGACGTCGGCCCTTGGCAGCTGCGACAAGGCGGGCGTGATGGTGAACCTCGGGTCGATTGCGCTGCGCGCCGGCCGGCCGGTGGCCGCCCTGCGCGCCATCAAGGCCGCCCTGCGCACCACGCGGCACGCCCGCGTGCTCATGCCAGCCTACTCCAAGGGGGCGCTCGCCGCGGCCGCACTCGGCCGCGGCGCGATGGTCGACCGGTTCGCCGGGCGCCTGGTTGCGACGGCGGCCGCCGCGAACTTCCCCCTTGAGGAGCTCGAGGCGCGGAGCGAACTCGCCCAGGCCTACGCGCAACTCGGCAACAGCGCCAAGGCCCGGCGTCTCGCACGCGCCGCGCGGCGCGACGCCCTGGAACTGCACCTCAGCGTCGTGGTGCGCCGCTGCGACGCGGTCCTGGCGGGCACGGCGGAGCCTGCCGACACCGTGGCGCTGTCGGCCCCGGCCCACCGCGTCGTGCTCGAACTCGAGAGGGTCTAGCAATGCTCGCGTGCCGTCAGTTCCAAGGCAGCGTGTCCTTCGGCTTCCCCTGGCCATCGGGGGCCGTGGGGGACGTGGCGCACGCGGTCAGCGTGCCGACGATCAGCAGGGCAAACAGCAGGCGGGCGATGGTCTGGCGGGACATGGAAATTCTCCTTGGTGGTGGAGTCGGGGAGATAGATACATGCGCCCGCCGGCAAGTACTAACACGCCACGTCACATTTTCATTACTCCACGTCACGTGAAGCGAATTTATTCTCCCATTTTGCTGGTGGGCCGCGAAACCGAGGCCCCTGGGTGGCTCGTGGCCGGGCTTCCGGCGGGCGCGCCGGTGCTCTGCGCCACGCAGGAAGCGGCGGCGCGCCGCGCGCTCCGTCGGCCGGACGTGCACGTCGCCATCTTCGACCTGCATGAGGACGTGGCGTGCTCCGTCGCCATCCTGGAGGACGTGCCGACCAAGTTCCCGTCGGTCGCCACCGTTGGCATGGCGTCGCGCCTGCGCGTGAATCCCGAAGAGCTGCTGCGGGTGGCGCGCGCCGGCGTGCATGCCATCCTGTTTGAAGAAGACCGGCGCTTCCCGCTGCTCGTGCGGAGTGCGCTCACCGCGGCGGTCACGCGGCATCGCGGCGATCGCGTCTGGGGCGCCATTGCGCCGGACACGCCGGCGCGCGTGCGTCCGCTGGTGGCGTACGGCCTCAAGAACTCGCACCAGCACCTTTCCGTGGACGTCGCGGCCCGCGCCCTCGGCTTGCATCGCAAGACGCTCGCCGAACGGTGCGCGGTGGCCGGCACTCCTCCCCCGCAGCAGGTGCTGGGCTGGTGCCGCCTGCTGGCGGCGGCCATCCTGCTGGAAGAGGACGGCCGCGCCGTGGACCACGTGGCAGCCGAGCTCGGCTTCGCCAGCGGAGCCGCCTTCCGCAACATGCTCAAGCGGTACACCGGGCTCAACCCGGGCGAGTTGCGCGCACGCGGTACCGTGACCGAACTCGCGCGGCAGTTTCGGACGGCCATGACGACCTCCAACGAACAGCCGGCGATCTTCCGCGTCGGTTGACGGGGAGCTGCAGGGTCCAGCGGGGCGCAGCGAGCAACCCACTGATATCGGTCGCGCCTGATATCGGTCGCGCCTTGTAACCAGGGGCCGCCACCCCTAGCTTTCCTGTCCCCGCCCCGCGGCGGGCTGCGCGCGAGTAGCTCAGCTGGATAGAGCGTCGGCCTCCGGAGCCGAAGGTCGTGGGTTCGAATCCCGCCTCGCGCATCCCCTCCCTCCCGTCGGCACGAGCCCATGCGCTCGCCCCGGGGGCAGTACAACTCCGCTCCTCCCTCCCGACAGGGGCGATCCCCCGCACTCCCTCCTCCGCACTCGTTCCTCCGCTTCGTGGATATCTCCGAACTCAGGCGCACACCGCTGCCCGAGCTGCTCGCCCTCGGCGAGTCGCTGGGCGTTGCCGACGCTGCCGCCCTGCTCCGCCCCGACCTGATCTACAAGATCGAGCATGCCCTGCTCGCGCGCGGCGACACGCTGATGGCCGAGGGCGTGCTCGAGGTCGTGAAGGAGGGGCACGGCTTCCTGCGGAGCCCCGACAACAGCTACCTCGCGGGCATCGCCGACGTGTATGTGTCGCAGACGCAGATCCGGCGCTTCAGCATACGCACGGGCGACACCTTGCGCGGCCGCGTGCGGCCGCCCAAGCCGTGGGAGAAGTTCCTTGCGCTGCTGCAGGTGGAGAGCGTGAACGGCGGGGCGCCCGAGGCGGCGCAGGCGCGCATCCAGTTCGACAGCCTGCGCCCCTCGTATCCCAAGTTCCGCCTGCGGCTCGAGCGCGCCGACGGCGACCTCGCGATGCGCCTCGTGGACATCATCGCGCCGCTCGGCAAGGGCCAGCGCGGGCTGATCGTTGCGGCGCCGCGCGCCGGCAAGACAATCCTGCTGCAGAAGATGGCGCTCGCCATCTCGGAGAACCACCCGGAGGTCACGCTGATCGTGCTGCTCATCGACGAGCGGCCCGAGGAAGTGACCGACTTCATTGCCTCGGTGCCCGGCGCCGAGGTGATCGCGAGCACGTTCGACGAGCGCGCCTCGCGCCACGTGCAGGTGGCGGAAATGACCATCGAGCGCGCCAAGCGGCTCGTGGAGGGCGGCCGCGATGTCGTGATCCTGCTCGATTCGATCACGCGTCTGGCACGCGCGCACAACACCGTGATCCCGATGTCGGGCAAGTTGCTGTCGGGGGGCGTGGATGCGAAGGCGATGGAGCGTCCCAAGAAGTTCTTCGGCGCGGCGCGCGCCATTGACGGCGGCGGGACGCTCACCATCGTGGCCACCGCGCTCGTCAGCACCGGCTCGCGGATGGACGAAGTGATCTTCGAGGAGTTCAAGGGGACGGGCAACATGGAGCTCGTCCTCGACCGCGACATCGCGAACCGCCGCATCTTCCCGGCCGTGGACATCCAGAAGTCGGGGACGCGCAAGGAAGAGCTGCTCCTGACACCGGAGGAAAAGAACCGCATCTTCCTGATCAGGCAATTCCTCGGCGACATGCCGCCGGAGGACCAGGTGCTCTTCCTGTCCAAGCGCATGGTGCTGACCAAGACGAACGCCGAGTTCTTCAAGAAGATGGCGGAGGGCGATGTCTGAGCTTCCCGGACGCATTCTCGCCATCGACCTGGGCGACCGGCGGGTCGGGCTGGCGATGAGCGACCCGTCGCGGATCATCGCGCAGCCGGCCGGGTTCATCGAGCGCCGCGCGGGCAAGCGTCCGCCGCTCACGGCGCTGCTCGCCAAGGCGTCGGAGGTCGGGGCGACGGCGTTCATCGTGGGGCTGCCGCTCGACGAGGCGGGCGACGACACGCCCCGCGCGGTGGAGGCGCGTCGCCTGGCGCATGAACTGGAGGCTCGCACCGGGCATCCGGCGCGCCTGTTCGACGAGCGATTCACCACGTCGGCCGCGTTGCGCGCGGTGAAGGCCATGGAGGGATCCACGCGCGGCCGGAAAGGGGACGTGGACGCGCTCGCGGCGACCGTGCTCCTGGAGCAGGCGCTGGCGCACGGCGCGCGGATCTGGGCGAGTGAGAGCACGAACGGCCAACATCCGATGACCGAGGACCGAGGAGACGGCAATGCCGTGTAGCCTGTGGCGACTCGCCGGTGCCGCCGTCGTGGCTGCCGCCGCGGCCTGCGGGTCCCGGGGCGGACCGATGGAGAAGGTGACGATCCCCAAGGGGGCGAGCTTCCGTGTCGCCGCCGAGTCGCTGGCCGCACACGGATTGATCGGGAACGCCCGGCTCTTCGGCATCTACGCCAAGCTCCGCGGCCGCGACCGCTCGATGCGGTACGGCACCTACATGCTGGCGCGCGGCACGAGCTGGAACGAGCTGCTCTACGACCTGCGCCGCGGCAAGGGAATCGTGCACACGGTCACGATTCCCGAGGGCTACGAGCTGTCGCAGATCGTGCCGCTCCTCGCCCAGGCGCTCGAGGTCTCGCGCGACTCGCTCGAGATGGCGGTGCGCGATTCGACGCTGCGCCGGCAGCTCGACATTCCGACGCCGTCGCTCGAGGGGTACCTCTTTCCCGACACATACACCTTTCCCGACCAGGTAACGGCGCACGAAGCGGTGGCGGCGATGGTGCACCGGTTCGAGTCGCTGTGGAAGCCGGAATGGAACGCCCGGCTCGACAGCCTCAAGCTCAGCCGACACGATGTCGTGACGCTGGCGTCCATCGTGGAACGCGAGGTGCGCCGGCGCGAGGAAGGGCCGGTGGTGGCGGCGGTGTACCTGAACCGCCTGCGGATGCGCATGCCGCTGCAAGCCGATCCGACGGTGACGTACGCGCTCGGCAAGCGGCCGGGGCGCGTGTACTTCCGGGATCTGCGGGTCAAATCGCCGTACAACACGTATCGCGTGCTCGGGCTGCCGCCCGGCCCCATCGGGTCGCCGGGGTTCGCCAGCCTGACGGCGGCGCTGCATCCGGCCAAGGTGCCGTACCGGTTCTTCGTGGCGCATCCGGACGGCCACCACGAGTTCCGCACGACGTATCGCGAGCACCTCGAGGCCATTCGCATGGTGCGTGCGCAGGCCCGCACCGACTCCGCGGAGCGCGAGGCGAACGCCCTGCGTGCGGCGCGCGACTCGGCGGCGCGCGCGGCCGGAGCGCCGGTCGAGTCCCTGCCGCCGATGCCCGCCCCGAAGAAACCGCCCCGGCGATGACGCGCGCGCGCCGTGGATCTACCACTGCCTTGCCGCGGATTGCACGGAGCTGAACGGATCGACGCGGATACTGCCTCAGGGAAACCCCAAAGGCCGGATCGGCGTGATCCGCCCTCATCCGCGTCACCCGCGGCATCGGGTAATGGTGCGCGGCTTTCGCGTCGCGGACAAGCAAATCCGCGGGCGTCATCTGTCACCGTTTGCCGGCGGTTGGTAGCTTCTGCGCATGACCCCTCCCACCGCCATCGTTACCTCCCGCGGCGCCAAGCGCCTGGCCGCCGGACATCCGTGGGTCTTTCGCAGCGACCTCGCGGAGGCACCGACAGGACCCGCCGGCGCGGTGCGCATTGCCGACGCGCGTGGGCAGGCGCTCGGCTGGGCGTGGTGGAGCCCGGCGTCCGAGATCGCGCTGCGCCGCGTCGAGCGCGACAGCGATGCGGCGATTGACCGTGCGTGGTGGCGCTCGCGGCTGGCGCACGCGCAGGCACGTCGCACGCCGCTCGCCGCCGACACGAACGCGTGCCGCCTGGTGCATGGCGAGGGCGACGGACTGCCCGCGCTGGTGGTGGACCGGTATGACCGGTGGCTTGTGGTGCAGTTTCTCTCGGCGGCCGTGGAGGCACAGCGCGCGCTGGTGGTGGACGTGCTGCAGGAGCTCGCCGCGCCCGCCGGCATTCTGGCGCGCAACGACGCCCCGGTGCGCGCACGCGAGGGGCTGCCGCGGACGGTGGAGCTCGTCGCCGGCACAGTTCCCGAGGAGATCGAGGTGAACGAGCACGGCGTGCGCTACCTCGCGGCACCTTGGACGGGGCAGAAGACGGGGGCGTTCCTGGACCAGCGCGAGAACCGCGTGATGCTCCGCGGGTACGCGCGCGGCCGCGCGCTCGACGTCTTCAGCTACCACGGCAGCTTTGCCCTGCATCTCGCGCGCGGGGCCGACTCGGTGACCGCGGTGGACGCGTCGGCGCAGGCGCTGGAGCGAGCGCGCGCGAACGCGGCGCGCAACGGCATCGGCACGCTGGCGTGCGTGGAGGCCGACGCGTTCGAGTACCTCCGCGACGCGGCGGCGCGCGGGGAGCGCTTCGACGTGATTGCACTCGATCCGCCGGCGCTCGCCAAGAATCGCGGGTCCATTGCCGGGGCGCTGCGCGGCTACAAGGAGCTGAACCTGCGGGCGATGCGCCTGCTCGCGCCGGGCGGCGTGCTCTTCACGGCCAGCTGCAGCTATCACGTGACGAAGCCGATGTTCCTGGACGTGGTGCGTGAGGCGGCGGCCGACAGCCAGCGCCCGATGATCCTGCGCGCTCTCACGGGGCAGCCGCTCGACCATCCCGAAGTACTGACGATTCCGGAAACGGGCTACCTGAAGGGCCTGCTGCTGGAGAACGGCGAAACGTAGCGGTATCTGCGGTCTGCCGTCTGCCGTCTGCCGTCACCTGCCCGCCCGCCTGCCCTGGCATCCGGGACACCAGTATGTGCTTCGCCCCGCCTGCGTCATGCGCTCGACCTTCGTGCGGCACCGCGTGCACGCGGAGCCCTCACGGTCGTAGACCCGGAACGGGCGGTCGCGAAGGCCGGCGCGATAGCGTCCCTGCCGCGCGAAGCCATCGGCAATGGCGGCCTTGATGCCGCGCACGAGCGCCTGCACCTGCCGCCCGCTCAGCGCGCTGGCGCGATGCGCGGGGTGAACGCGCGCACGCCACAGCGCCTCCGCGACGTAGATGTTGCCGAGGCCGGCGACGACGCGCTGGTCGAGCAGCACGGTCTTGATGGACCCAGTGCGCCGCGCCAGCGCGTCCCACAGCGCGCCTGCCGTCAGCGCGTCCGGTTCAGGGCCGAGGGCCAGCTCGGGCGGAGCGCCGGGTGCATGATAGGTGGCGGTGCAGAGCGCCCGCGAGTCGACGAGGCAGAGCCGCATGCCATCCGTGGTCGCGAAGACGATACGGGCGTACGAGGGGAGGGGGTCGTGTGCGTGCGCCAGCTCCCAGTCGCCATTCATGCGGAAGTGCACCGCCACGATGGCGCCGTCGTCGAGGACGATGTGCTGGTGCTTGGCATGCCGTTCGACGCGCACGACGCGGCGCGACACCATGCGCCGCGCGGCGTGAGGCGGGAGGACCCGTCGTTGCGACGCGTGATGCGTGGTGACTGATGCGAGGACGCGGCCGACCAGGACGCGGCGCGCGACGACGGCTGCGGCTTCGACTTCGGGGAGTTCGGGCAAGGGAGGGCGGATGGTAGATGGTAGGTGGTGGATGGTAGATCGTGGACGGTGGACGGTGGACGGTGGACGGTGGAACGGGAATCGCCCGAATCTTGGTTCCGCAAGTAATTGCATTGTCCGCGCCGAATTTTACCTTGTGAGCAGGCCTTCAGCCCAACCATGCCGCCGCACAGCCCCCGTTCGCTCCGCCACGAATACGAGATGTACGTCGAACGCGAGATCGAGGATTACAAGAACTCGGTCAGCCGGTCGGCGCTCATGTCGCTCGCGGACGAGGCGATGCGCCGCCTCGGCAGCGGCACGCAGATGGGCATGACGGAACTGCTGCTCGCGGCGGAGGTGGACAAGCTGATCACCGGCCGGCTGCGGCTGCCGTCGTATGATACGTGGCGCAAGCGGCGCCAGCGCAACGCATCGGAACTGCAGCGTCCCGAGCACTGGGGCCTGCGCGGCAACACGCCGCTGAGGGCGGCCATCCCCCTGTTGGCGGGCTCAGGGTCGGTGCTGGTCACGGGTGCGCGCGTGGAGGGGTCGGCGCTTTACCTCGCCGCCAACGGATGCGCCGTGACGGCGGTCGAGCCTGAGCGCGACGTCGTGGAACGCATGCTGGAGGCGGCGCGTGATGCCGGCCTCGAATTGATGGTGCGCGGCACGGTGGGCGAGTTGCACACGCACCTGCCAACCGATCCGCTGACGGCCGTGGTATGCACGCCGGCGGCATTCGCCGGCCTGTCTTCCGACGAGCGCTCGCGCGTCTTTGACGTGCTGAAGAGCGTGACCATGGATGGCGGCGTGCATCTCGTCGAGACCATCGTGGCGGGATCGTCCATGATTGACGAAGCGGAGCTGCGGCAGCAGTACAGCGGCTGGGCGATTTCGATCGTGCACGACAAGGGCGAGTCGAAGACCTTTGTCGCGAGGAAGGCAGTCGCGTAACAAACTGACACACCTGATGCATTTGCGTCGTGTCCGAACGAAACAACCGCCCCTGTCGAGGGCGGTTTTGCTTTGTCTAACACATTGCTATTACGAGAGTTAACACACGACAGAAACTGGCATCGCTCCTGCAACGTCAAATACTTACTTCCATATGTAAGCACAAGCGCTGCCGCATCGTGGCAGCGCCCCCTCAAAGCCGGAATGCAGTCATGAATCAGCTTCGTCAGGTCGAAATCGTCAAGCAGGAGCCCCTCGGCATCATCATTTCGCGCGGACCGCGCGCTGAAGAGACCCCTCGCCTGTCCGCATATATCTGGGGACCGGTGCCGGTACCGGAACCAGAGGAGCAGCCTAAGCCGGCGGCGGCGTAGCGCGCGCAGAGAACGACAGAATACGGCAGAGAACGGCAGAGAACGGCAGAGAACGGCAGCGGCCGGCGGGGTTGATTCCCGTCGGCCGCTTTGATTTCAGTGAGCGTGGCTACTGCCGCACTCTGCCGTTCTCCGCCGCGTTCTGTCGTTCTCTGCTCCACCATAAACGCACAGGGGAGCCGGCAGATGCCAGCTCCCCTGTGTGCTCCGAAGAGCGGAAGAACTACTTCTTCTTCGCGGCCTTCTTGGCGGGCTTCTTTGCAGCCTTCTTCTTCGCAGCTTTCTTCTTGGCAGCCATTGTCCTAGCTCCTATCAAGGAGGGTCTTTCCCTGGCGATTCCCCGGTGAATCGCTGGGTTTCTCCGCCGCGTCACCACGACGGAAATTCGTGCACGGCCCCGAAGGGCGCGTTGTGAACTGGTGATTCCGTCCTTCGAAAACAGCGTGCGCGACATCGCCGAACCGATTCATCATCGCAATCGTCGCACGTCGGACTTGCCTACACGATTGTTTAAAGATTCAATTCGCGCAAGTACCAGCACCACAATTCTTTTCGGCGCCGAATTGCGGTCCGGCGCATCATCGCGATGCTCGCGCCGCACTTCTCACACGATCCTGCGCGCACATTCGCGCATGTCGCCATCGGCCTCGCCGCGAATACCGCACTGCGCATTCGACGATCCTCCTCTGAGAATGTCACGGCGCGTACACGGGGCCGTGCGCGACAGCGGCGGGCCGATTGCGATTCACCAGCACACGGCCAAACTTTATCGGGTGGTGTTTCCCGAGAGGATGACCGAGTGCCTACGCTGACGATCAACGGCCAGTCCGTGCAGTGCGCCGAGGGAAAGACGATCCTCGACGCGGCGCGTGCCGCGTCCATCGACATCCCGACGCTGTGCTGGTATCCGAAGCTGCCGACCGCCGGCAACTGCCGCATCTGCCTGGTGTCGGTGGAGGGATCGGGCAAGCTGCTGCCGTCGTGCGCGACGACGACGGTCGAGGGGATGGTGGTGACGACCGAGTCGGACGCGGCGGTGGCGAACCGCCGCGGCGTGCTCTCGATGCTGCTCGAGCGCTACCCGGTGGAGCGCATCCCCGCGGACGGAGCGCGCAACGAGTTCGAGACACTGGTGCGCCGGTACGACATGCCCACCGCGCACCGCGCTGCCCTGCCGCTCCGCAAGGGCGACCACCGCCTCGCCGACCCGATGATCCTGCACGACATGAGCACGTGCATCCTCTGCACGCGCTGCGTCCGCGCCTGCGAGGACATCCAGGTGGTGGGTGTGCTCGACGTGGCGGGACGTGGCGCCGACGCGCACATCATCGTGGGGGCGCACGGCGACCCGGAACACGCCGGCTGCACGTGGTGCGGCGAGTGCGTGCGCGTCTGCCCCACGGGGGCGATCCACGACGTCCTGCCGCACGCGAAGTTCCGCCTTGACACGATGGCGCACGAGGAGCGCGTGGTGCGCTCGATCTGCCCGTACTGCGGCGTGGGATGCCAGGTGGACCTGAAGGTGCGCGGCAATGACGTCGTGCAAGTGTCGAGTCCGTGGATCGAGGAAGCGAGTCCGAGCGAGGGGTCGCTGTGCGTGAAGGGGCGGTTCGGCACCGATTTCGTGCTGCATCGCGACCGGCTGACCACACCACTGATCCGTCGCGGGTGGCGGCGCGACACCGCGGGGACATGGACGTTTGACGCTTCGCGGGACGGCGCCGCGGCGTTTCCCGACCGCGGCGGCCCGTGGGAGAGCATCCGCGGCGAGGGAGGCAATGCCTCGCATCGCCCGCGCACGAACCCGCTGCGCAAGCATCACCGCCCGGAGAATCCGCTCGGCGACCCGCGCGATCGCGTGGCGACGCCAGAGTCGTGGTACGAGCCATTCCGGAAGGCCACCTGGGAAGAGGCGCTTGAACTCACCGCGCAGCAGTTGGCACGCGTACGCGACGCGCACGGTCCCGACGCGCTGGCGACGTTCCAGAGCGCGAAATGCTCCAATGAGGAGAACTATGTCCTGCAGAAGTTGTTCCGCGCAGGCATTGGCACCAACAACGTGGACCACTGCACGCGGCTGTGCCATTCGTCGTCGGTGAGCGCCATGCAGCGCGCGCTGAGTACGAGCGCCGCCTCGGGTTCCATGCGCGAGGTTGAGCACGAGTCGGACGTGATCTTCGTACTCGGGGCAAACACGACCGAGAGCCACCCGGTGTTCGGCGCGGCCATCAAGCGCGCGGCGCGGCGCGGCGCCACGCTCATCGTGGCCGATCCGCGTCGCATCGAACTGGCCGCGCGCGCCCATATCCACCTGCAGATGGTGCCGGGCACCGACGTCGCACTGCTGAACGCGATGCTGCACCACATTCTTGAGCAGGGGCTCGAGGACAAGGCGTTCGTTGCCGCGCGCACGCACGGCTTTGCGGCAGTGCGCGCCGCGGTGGCGCCGTACTCCCCCGAGGCGGCGGAGGCGATCTGCGGCGTGAGCGCCGCGCTGATCCGGCGCGCCGCCGAGTTGTACGCCAAGGGGCCGCGCTCGGCTACGCTGTGGGCGATGGGGCTGACGCAGCACCACACGGGCACCGACATCGTGACGTCGCTGCTGAACCTGATGCTGGCGTGCGGCATGATCGGCGCGTGGGGCAAGGCGATGATCCCGATCCGCGGGCAGAACAACGTGCAGGGCGCGAGCGACATGGGGGCGGTGCCGTTCGCCTACACGGATTATCAGCGCGTGGACGACCCGGCGGTCCGCGCGATGTACGCCGAGGCGTGGGGCATCGACCCGGAGCGCCTGTCGCTCACGGTGGGGCGCAAGGTCACGCAGATCGTGGGCGCCGACTCCCCGGTGCGCGCCATGTACATCATGGGGGAAAACCCGGTCATCTCCGACCCGGACGTCTCGCACGCGGAGGACTGGTTCCGCGGGCTCGAGTTCCTGGCCGTACACGACATCTTCCTCACCGAGACGGCGCGCTACGCCGACGTGGTGCTGCCGGGGGCGGCGTTCGCCGAGAAGACGGGGACGTTCGTCAATACCGAGCGCCGCGTGCAGCTGGCCGACAAGGCCGTGGAGCCACCGGGCGAGGCGCGTGCGGACCTCGATATCCTGCTCGACCTCTCACGGCGGCTCGGCGTTGCGACACCGTACGCCGACAGCGAGGGCGTGCAACACGAGATCGCACGGGTGACGCCGACACTGCGCGGCGTGACGCACGCGCGGCTTCGCGAGCACCGCGCCGGCCTGCAGTACCCGGTGCCGGACGAGTCGCACATGGGCACGGCCTTCCTGTTCGCGGACGCCTTCCCGACACCCGACGGCCGCGCCACGCTGGTTCCCGTGGAGTACCTGCCGCCGGCGGAGCTGCCGGACGCGGAGTACCCGTTCTTCCTGAACACGGGACGCCAGATCTACCACTGGCACACGGGAACGATGACGCGCCGGTCGACGGCGCTCGACTCGCGCGAGAGCACACCGACCATCGAGCTGAACCCGGCGGACGCCGCGGCGGTGGGCGTACACGACGGGGACGAGGTGGTCGTGACATCGCGGCGGGCACACATCCGCATCGCCGTGCGCATCAGCGAGCGCGTGGCGCGGCACCAGGTGTTCGTGCCGATGCACTACCGCGAGGCGGCGGCCAACCTGCTCACGAACCCGGCGCTCGACCCGCACGCGCACATCCCGGAGTTCAAGGTGTGCGCGGTGCGCGTCGAAGCGGCGGCGGTCGCCGCCGCGGTGGGAGGCTGACATGGACCTCGGGCTTCGCGGCAAGGTAGCGCTGGTGGGAGGCGCGTCGTCGGGGCTGGGACGCGCGATTGCCGAGGAACTGGCGGCCGAGGGATGCGACGTTGCGGTCGTGGCCCGCGACGTGGCGCGGCTGCAGGCAGTGGCCGACGAGTTGTCGCAGCGGCATGGCGTGCGCGTGATCGCCGTGCCGACGGATCTGGCGCAGCCCGGCGCCCCCGCCGCGTGCGTGCGCACGGCGCAGGCGGCGCTCGGACGAGTGGACATCGTGGTGGCCAACGCCGGCGGCCCGCCGGCAACGACGGTCGATGTCGCGACCATGGCGCAGTTCGAGCAGGCGCTTCGGCTCAACCTGCTGGCGTCCGTCGAGCTGGCGCAGGCCGCGCTCCCGGGCATGCGCGAGCGCCGGTGGGGGCGCGTGATCTTCCTCACGTCGTTTGCGGCCAAGCAACCGCAGCCCGACCTGCTGCTCTCCAACACGGCGCGCGCCGGCCTGCTCGGCTTCGCGAAGACGATGGCCAACGAGGTGGCGGCGGACGGCGTGCTGGTGAACACGGTGCTGCCCGGGCACTTCGACACGGCGCGCGCTGCCGAGCTGGCGCGCATGCGTGCGGCGCGCGACGGCATCGCCGTGGAGGAGTTGCTGGCACGGCGTGCCGCGCACGTGCCGCTCAAGCGCGTGGGCGCGCCCCGCGAGATGGCGGCCGTCGTGGCGTTCCTGGCGTCGGAGCGCGCGAGCTTCGTGACGGGGACGGCGATTCAGGTGGATGGCGGGCAGACGGCGGGACTGTTGTAAAGAGAAACAACAGATAGACAACAGAGAGACAACAGAGAGACAACAGATAAAGCCGAGTGCGGCGCTGTTCCCTGGTGCTTCTTCGCGGTCTTTCGCGCCCTTCGGCCGTGTGGTTGTGGTTCCACTACACAGAGATCAGCAAATTCGCCCTTCCGTCTGACGACGTCACACGCGACGTTTTATGTGTCGGCCGCGTGGTATCGCCGATCCCGATCGCGCCGGCCGTCTTCGCCGGCGACATCCGCCCAAAGACCGGAGCCTCCGCGCGTGAAAGCGCTCGTCAAACCAGCCCCCGCCGCTGGATTCGAACTGCGGGACGTCCCTGTCCCGACCATCCGCGATGATGAAGTCCTGATCAAGGTGTCCCGTGCCGGCGTCTGCGGCACCGATGTCCACATCCACGCGTGGGACGACTGGGCGAAGGGGCGCTGCAAGCCGCCCTTCGTCGTCGGCCACGAGTTCGCCGGCACGGTGGTGGAGGTGGGCAAGCTCGTCACCGACGTGCACGTCAACGATCGCGTGACGGCCGAGGGGCACATCGTCTGCGGCCGCTGCCACCTGTGCCGCACGGGCAACTCGCACGTCTGCCCCAACACGCGCATCATCGGCGTGGACCGGGACGGCTGCTTCGCCGAGTACATCGCGATGCCCGCCGGCAATGTCTGGCACCTCGATGACAACATCCCGTTCGAGATTGGCGGCATTCACGACCCCATGGGGAACGCGTTCCACACGGCGCTGACGGCCGACATCCCCGGCAATACCGTGCTCATCACGGGATGCGGGCCAATCGGCATCTTCGCCGTCGGGATCTGCGTCGCGGCGGGCGCGAGCTGCGTGATTGCGAGCGATGTGAACCCGCGACGGCTGGAGTTGGCGCGCGCGATGGGCGCGCACTTCGCGGTGACTCCCGATCAGGTGGCCGACACCGTGCGCAAGGCGACGGACGGCCTGGGCGTGGATGTCGTGCTCGAAATGGCCGGCGTGCCGGCCGCCGTGCATCAGGCGTTCAAGGAAGTGCGCGTCGGTGGCCGGGTGCAGATGCTGGGCATTCCCGCGAAGCCGATGGAGATGAACCTGGCAACCGAGATCATCTTCAAGGGGGTCACGGTGTACGGCGTGGTCGGCCGCCGGATGTACGACACGTGGATCCAGATGACGCAGTTCCTGCGTTCCGGCAAGTTCGACCCGACGCCGGTCATTACCCACAGATTTCCGCTGGAGCAACATGCCGAGGCGATCCGCGTGATCAAGAGCGGAGAGGCGGGAAAGGTGGTATTCGAAATAGGATAGAGAAACAACAGAGAAACAACAGAGAAACAACAGAGAGACAACAGACTTACTACAGTTCCGTCTACGGGACGGGTTGGCATACCTATGGCATTGAACTCCGCATTCTCCGCATCACTGGAAGGCGCCATTGCGCAACTGAAGGCCGATGGGGTCTACAAGCGGCTGACCTACCTCGAGTCGCCGCAGGCGGCGCACGTCCGCATGGAGGGGCGCGGCGAGGTGCTCATCCTGTCCTCCAACAACTACCTCGGGCTCTGCAACGAGCCATCGGTGGTGCAGGCCGGGCTTGACGGGCTCAAGCGCTATGGCGCGGGCACGGGGAGCGTGCGCTTCATCTGCGGCACGTTTTCCGTGCATCGGGAGCTGGAGGCGGCGTTGGCGCGCTTCGTCGGCACGCCCGCGGCGCTGTCGTACGTGAGCTGCTGGAACGCCAACGAGGGGCTCACCGCGACGATCGCCGAGGAAGGGGATTGTGTGGTGAGCGACGCGCTGAACCATGCGTCGATCATCGACTCGGTCCGGCTCGCGAAAGCGATCACCAGGTGCACCACGGCCGTGTACAAGCACGGCGACCTGGACGACCTGCGCGAGAAGCTTGCGGCGAACAAGGGGGCGCGCCGGCGCATCATCTGGACCGACGGTGTCTTCTCAATGGAAGGGAGCATCGCGAAGCTACCGGACATTCTGCAGATCGCGCGCGACCACGACGCGATCGTCGTCATGGACGACTCGCACTCCACGGGCGTGCTGGGCGCGACGGGGCGCGGCACAGCGGAGCACTTTGGGGTGCTGGGCGCGGTGGACGTGATCACGTCCACGCTCGGCAAGGCCCTCGGCGGCGCCGCCGGCGGCTTCGTCGCGGGGCCTGTGGCGCTGTGCGACATGCTGACGCAGCGGTCGCGACCGCAGCTCTTCTCCAACGCGCTGCCTCCCACGGTGGCGGCCAGCGCGCTGGCGGCGGTGCAGTTCCTCGAGACCTACCCCGAACGGGTGCAGAAGCTCCGGGACAATGCGCAGTACTTCCGGCAGGCGATCATCGAGGCCGGGTTCAATCCGCTGCCGGGCGACACACCGATCGTGCCGATCATCATCGGCGAGACGGCGCACGCCATCAAGATGAGCGAACTGCTGCTGGACGAGGGGATCTTCGTCACCGGATTCGGGTTCCCGGTGGTGCCGCACGGGACGGCGCGGCTTCGCTGCCAGATCTCTGCGGCGCATTCCAGGGACGACCTGGACTTTGCCGTGCGCACCATCGCTCGTGTGGCACGCAAGGTAGGGCTCGCGATGTAGCCGCTGCCGGGTCCGTGACCCGGGGGCGGGACGCATCGTCTACATCCGGTACCACTGGCTGCACCGGTCACCGAGCGGCAAGTGCTGTCGCGTCGGTGCGCGGGGGGCGCCGGCGATCCTCCTTTTCGAGGGTTCTAGCATGCGGACGATCTCACGCCTTGGCCGCGCGTTCACGCTGGCGGCGCTTCTCCCCGCCGCCGCCGCGGCGCAGCAGGCGAATGTGCCGATTGAACACTCGTGGTTCTGGGGTGCGGGCGGTGGACGGCTGTCGTTCCCGACGCGTTTCCACCGCGTGGACGCGCCGATGATCCAGGCCGACTGGCTGATCACGCGCCAGCGCTGGGCGCTGCAGATCTATGGGGCGCAAGCGTACTTCACCGATTCGTCGACCGTGGCCGACCCCAACTCGTCGGGCCTGCGCAAGGCGTTGATCACCGACCTGCGGCGTGTTGGATTCCAGGGCATCCTCTTCCTGCCCAACTGGACGTGGTTCCGGCCGTACGCCGGCGTCGGCTACTCGTTCAACTACATCAAGCAGGCGGAGCCGATCGGAACGTTCTTCAACAGCGCCGCAGCCCGCGACTCCGCGCAAAAGCGCGTGAACGATGCGCGTGCCCTTGCCAAGGCGACGTTCAGCGGAGGTTTCATGATCACCTGGCACCGCTTCGCGCCGTACGCACAGTACACGATGATGCCGACCAAGGGGACGGGTGGCTGGCTCATCAATGGCAACGGCTCGACGAGCTTCTGGGAGGCCGGGCTCCGGTA
Organism: Gemmatimonas sp.; assembly: GCA_013822425.1. GTDB lineage: Bacteria > Gemmatimonadota > Gemmatimonadetes > Gemmatimonadales > Gemmatimonadaceae > PNKL01. The sequence continues at coordinate 20,603 of PNKL01000020.1, read as the reverse complement.
CAACTTCGGGACGGCGATCGACAAATTGAGATAGCGGCAGAATACGGCAGAATACGGCAGAGGTCCGGGGCGATGGCTCCGGACCTCTGCGCTTTCACTGGGGTTCTCGCGTACGCCGCCGTCTACCGTCTACCGTCAGCGTTCCGCAGCAGGAACCGCAGCGGCCACTCCCTGGCTTTGCTGATCCCGATTCGCGGCGTCACGGCGACGAGTGCATCGTCCACCGCGGCGCCGTGCAGAATGCGCAGCGCGGGGCCGCGCACGAGGTCGGCGCCGTGGTGCGCGGGGCCGTCAATGCCGAAGGCGCGGCAGAGCTTGCCGGGGCCGTCGGCGAGTGCGTGGTCGGCGATGCGCCGGCTGCGGCCGCGACGGCGCCGCATGGCGTCGAGCCCGTCAAGCGGGCGCACCCCGCGAATCAGCACCGCGCTCGGCAGGCCTTCCGCTCGCGTGACCGCGTTCACGCACCAGTACATGCCGTAGATGAAATAGACGTACGCCGTGCCCGGCGGCCCGTAGAGGCCCGCCGTGCGCGCCGTACGACCGACGGCGGCGTGGCAGGCAGGATCGTGCTCGCCGAGGTATGCCTCGGTCTCGGAGATGATGCCGCGGCAGGTCACACCGTCGCGCGTACACTCGAGCACGCGCCCGATGAGGTCGCGCGCGACCACTTCCGTGTCACGATCGTAGAAGCGGCGCGGCAGCGCGCGCCATGAGAGACGCCGCGCCCCCAGTGGGGACGCGGCGTTCTCAGGGCTGGTGACGCGTGCGCGCTTCACCGCTACGCAGCCGGGTCCTTCTTGGCGCGCGGCTTCCGTGCCGCCGGCTTGGCGCTGGCCGCAGCCTTCGCCGGGACTTCAGCCTTCGCCGGAGCTTCGGCCTTTGCCGCGGCGTTGGCTTTCGCTGGCGGCTTGCGACCAGGGCGGCCCTTCTTGGCCGGCTCCGCCACCGGCTGCGACGGCGGCGTCATCGCCGGCGTGTCGTCCACGACGCCGAGGAGGAGCAGGGACGGCGGCACCTTCACGCCACGGCCCCCCTTGGCGGGGAGGCCGCGGCTCGCACCCACGCCGCGCGGAGCGGGCGCGGCAGCCGGCGGCGGCGGTGCGTCGGCCTTGGCCTGCGCCTCGGCGGCGCTGAGCTGGTCGGCGACGCTGACTGCGCCCTCGACGCGCGAGACCTCGAACGAATCGCCGCGGCGGCGCACATCCACCGCGCCGCCGTCGTGCGTGTCACGCAGGATGCGCGTGAAGTTGCGGTCGCTCAGCGACTCGCTGTCGCGGCCGAGCAGTTCACGCGCCTTGACGCGCACGGCCTCGGCCATGACCGAGGAGTCCCCCGTGGCGAGCGCCTCAACGGCGCGGCGCACGAGCGAGAACGCTTCGTCGCGGGTCAGGCGCACGCCCGAGACGCCGATGGTGGCGTCCACATGCGGCGCGGCAGGCTTGCGCTCGTGACGCGGATGACGCGGATGATGCGGCGCCGGTGCGGCGGGTGCCGGCGCGGGCGCGGCAGCGGGGGTTGCTGCGGGTGCCGCGACTGCGGCAGGAGCGGCAGCGACCTCGGGGCGCGGCTCAGCGGCACGTTCACGACCGCGACCACGGCCGCCGCGCCGGCCGCGACGGCCCCGTCCTTCCTCGTCGTCACGCGGCGCGGCGCCGACCGCCGCCGCGCCGGCCGGCGTGGGCGCGTCCTTGCGGAGCGCACTCGGCAGCGCGACTTCGAGCTGGCCGTTCTCGAGCTTGGTGACGAGGATCAGCCCCTTGTGCGAGGCTTCCTGGCAGAAGCGCGAGAACTTCGACATGCCGAGGTTCTTCTCGTCGAACGTCGCGTCGATTTCCTGCATGACCTGCTTGAGGCGGTCCGAACGCATGACGTCGCCGTTCTTCGACATGCGGGTGATGGCCTCGGTAACCAGCTCCCACGGGTCCCACTTCTGCGCGGCCGTCTCGTCGCTCGACTTCACGAGGCCGGCGAGGGCGTTGTAGCTGTAGTACTCGTCGCAGTTCTGCACCAGCAGGTCGCTCGACGACTCGCGGATGCCGACGCCGATGACGTACTTGCCGTACTCCTTGAGCTTGAGCACGAGCGAGGAGAAGTCCGAATCGCCGGAGAGCAGGATGTACGTGCCGATTTCCGGGCGGGTGAAGACCAGCTCGACCGCATCCACGGCGAGGCGGATGTCGGTGGCGTTCTTCTTGGACGAACCGTACGCCGGGGCGAAGATCAGGTCGATGGACGATTCCGACAGCGGGACGATGTACTGCGGGTAGCGCCGCCAGTCGGCGTAGGCGCGCTGCACGGCGACCTTGCCGCTGATGATGTCCGACGACAGCAGGTTGCGCAGCTCCGTCTGCAAGTCGGAGCGGATGCCCATCGTGACGTTGTCGAAATCGATGAGCAGGGCCGCGTTGGGCGCGGCGTGTGGCGTGGCGATCCCGGCGGCGGCGTGCGCGGCGGCTTGCGGCCCGCGGTGCAGCGGAGCGACGGGGGCGCGGAGCGACGAGCTCCGCTGGTGACGGTTGTTCATGCCTTCTCGCGATTGGCCGGGCGCAAACGGCCCGGGGGCGAGCATGCCAACACGGCCTTCGTGACCGGACGCGGCAGCTGCCCGTGGTTGATGTGCTCCACCGGTTCTCAACCGGAGCGCCAATGGGGGCAGCTGGCCGGCAAGAACCTGCGGGTGCGAAAGGGGCCGCGAGCACGCTCCACTGGCTATCGGCGGTGCCGGGAGACGCGGGTGGCGCGGACGCTGGGTGGCCCCGAAGTCACGGGCGAAGCCGATGATCAGCCGATCATCGGCAACGTCCGGGACCTCTGGTCGAGTAATGTAATGCCTGCGGGGGTCCGGCGGCACCCGTCCCCTGCAGGGCCAGTGGCCGCAACCCCGCGCCGCTAGCAAGTTTCGGGGGGTCGTGTCGTAATGAAACTCCCCTGCACCCAGTTCCGTCCCAGATATCGTGTCACTCGGATTCCGCGCCCGGCTCTTTGTCATCCTCGCGCTCTTCGCGCTCGTGCCGTCGCTGGTCCTGACGGTGGCGTGGGGCGGGGCGACGAGCCGTGTGCTTCCGCGGATGAGCGGGGCGGCGGCGTGGGACCGCGTGGCGGCCTCGGGAGCGCGGGCGGTGCGCCTCGCGCTTGAGGCGCCGATGTCGCTTGAAGCGAAGGCGGCTCTCACGCGCCATGAGCAGGAACTCGCCAGTTCGGTCACACAGGCGCGCCGGTTCGAGTACCTGGCGCGGCAGACGGGCCCGGCGCTCCTCGTGGTCGGGCTCATCCTGCTCGCGGTCCTCACCTACCTCGCGTCGCGCATCGCTGGCCATCTGAGCCGACAGCTGAGCCGACCGTTGGATGAACTCGTACGCTGGACCGAGGCGATCACGAATAGAGAGCCGCTCCCGGAGCGCGTCACGAAGCGCGGCGCACCGGAATTCGGCGTCCTGCGCGACCGCATGCGTACCATGGCCGCCGAGCTCGAACGCGGGCGCGAATCGGCCATTGCGGCCGAGCGACTCGAGGCGTTCCGTGAATCGGCTCGGCAGGTGGCCCACGAGCTGAAGAACCCGCTGACGCCCATCCGGTTCGCGATCGCGCGCCTGCGACGGGACGCCGCGCCGGAACTGCGCGAGACACTGGATGTGCTCTCGACAGAGAGCGAGCGGCTGGAGGCCATGGCGCGCAGCTTTGGCCAATTCGGCCGCCTACCCGAGGGACCGATGGCGGCGCTCGACCTCGGGGACATGGCGCGCGAGGTGGCGCGCACGAGCGTCCCCGACTCCGCGGCACTCCAGCTCGAAACCGAGCCGCACCTCCCGCTCGTACAGGGTCAGCACGACGCGCTGCATCGCGCCTTCGCGAACGTGCTGATCAACGCAGTAGAGGCGGGCGGCGCGACGGCGCGGCTGGAGGTGCGCGTGGCCCGGCGCGACCACGACGTCGTGGTGGCCGTGCGGGACCACGGATGCGGCATCGCGGCGGAGAAGCTGCCTCGCATCTGGGACCCGTACGTGACCGACAAGACGGCGGGGACGGGGCTGGGGCTGGCAATCGTGAAGCAGACAGTGGTGGCGCACGGCGGACGCGTCGAAGCCGACAGCACGCCGGGCGAAGGGACGGAAGTCCGCCTGGTCTTTCCGGCCATGAGTGAACATCGAGCGGGGGCGACATCATGAACGGTCCGGAAGTGCTGGTTCCCATTGCGTTCTTTGCGATGGTCGTGGGCATCGTGCTCGGGGTGCCGCTGGTGCGCGCCAAGATCCGCCGAGAGGAACGCGGCATCCTGCCCAGCGCGGACCCGCACGCCGCGGAGCGGCTGGCCCGCATCGAGGCGGCGGTGGAGTCCATTGCCGTCGAGGTGGAGCGCATCTCCGAAGCGCAGCGGTTCACGACGAAGCTGCTGTCGGAGCGGCCGACAGGGGCGCTTCCTCCGCAGCCGGAGTAGGAGCCGTGATGTCGAGTGCAGTGATACTGGCGAACGTCATGCCGATGGCTGGCGCGACTGACCGCATCGTGATGCAGGCCGTCATCCAACCCGGCGAGGTGCTGGTCGCCGCCATCGTCTTCGGCACGATGGGGACCATTCTCTATCCGCTTGCGCGCGCGATGGCGAGGCGCCTCGAGGGCGGCGCGCCCTCGGCGGCGCCATCGTTGCAGGGCGTGGAGGACCGGCTCGACCGCATCGAGCGCGCGGTGGAGTCAATTGCCGTCGAGGTGGAGCGCGTGTCCGAGGGCCAGCGTTTCGTCACGAAGCTCCTCGCCGAGAAGACACCGTCGCCGCTCCCCCCCGCACGGCCGTGAGCGCCTAGATGCCGTCCGTCCTGATCATCGACGACGAGCCCAACATCCGGCGCATGGTGGGGGCGTTGCTCGAGGCCGAAGGCTTCGAGGTGCGCGACGCAGCGGACGGGCAGGCGGGGATCGCGCGCGCTCTCGACTGGGAGCCCGACCTGGTGCTGCTCGACCTGATGATGCCCGGCACGCTGGACGGCATGGCGACGCTCGAACAGTTGCGCGAGCGGTTCCCAGAGCTGCCGGTGGTGATGATGAGCGGGCGCGCCGGACTTGCCGACGCGGTGAAGGCGACGCGCCTGGGCGCGGTGAACTTCCTCGAGAAGCCGCTCACGCCCGAGGGCGTGCTGCTGGCGCTGGCCGGCGCGCTGGAACTGCGCATGGCGCGGCGCGAGCGCACGGCGCTGCGCATGGACCTCGGCCTGCACGGCGAATTGGTGGGCGACAGCTTGGCGCTGCGCGGCGTGCGCGAGATGATTGCGCGCGTCGCGCCGACGGACGCGCGGGTGCTGATCACGGGTGAGTCGGGGACGGGCAAGGAGCTGGTTGCGGCGGCGATCCATGCGGAGAGCGCGCGGCGCGAGAAACCGTTCGTTCGGGTGAACTGTGCGGCAATCCCGCGCGACCTCGTGGAGAGCGAGATGTTCGGCCACGAGCGGGGCTCGTTCACGGGGGCCACGGAGCGGCGGCTCGGACGCTTCGAGCTGGCGCACACCGGAACGCTGTTCCTCGACGAGGTAGGCGACCTCGGACCCGAGGCGCAGAGCAAGCTGCTGCGCGCCATCGAGGCGCGGGAGATCGAGCGCGTGGGCGGCGGCCGCTCCATCAAGGTGGACGTGCGCATCCTCGCCGCCACCAACCGCGACCTCGAGCGCGCCGTGCGCGAGGGGCAGTTCCGCGAGGACCTGTTCTTCCGGCTGAACGTGATTCCCCTTCCCGTGCCGCCGCTGCGCGAGCGGCCGGATGATGTGCCGGCGCTCGTGCGCCACTTCGCGGCGCTGCAACGCCGGCGGTCGGCGCAGGTGATGCCGGTGTGGACCGCGGAGGCGGTGAATGCCCTGTCGCGATACCGCTGGCCGGGCAATGTGCGCGAACTGGCCAACATCGTGGAGCGGCTGAGCATCCTGCACGCGGGCCGACCGATCGGCGAGGAGGAGGTGCGCGGCGTACTGCCGCTGGCGCCGCTGTCCGCGCCGTCGCTGCCGGACCTGGTGCAGCCGGAGCTCACGCTCAGCGATGCCCTGGACGAGTACGAGAAGCTGCTCATCACGCGGGCGCTGTCGGCGGCCAACGGTGTCGTGGCGGAGGCGGCGCGGCGGCTGCGCACCGACCGGCCCAACCTGTACCGGCGCATGCGGCGCCTGGGCCTGCAGCCCGACAATGGCGAGTGACGAAACGACACGGGTATGCCCACTCCTGGCGACTCCGACGACAACGACGACGACGCCGCGACGCGTGCGCCGCGCGGCAAGCGCATGCCCACTCGGCGATTGCGCCCTCCGGCCACCCGCGGCATGGCCCCTGCACTCTTGCGGGCATCCCAAGCTCCCGAGGACAGACGATGACTCGCATGCACTACTTGGCGGCACTCACCGCGCTCGTTCTAGGCGCCGGCAGCATTGCGGACGCACAGCAGCGCGATACGGCCCCGCGCGCCGCCGCCGCGGCCGCGGCCGTGGCGACCTACAACGCCGAGCGCACCCTGCGCGTGACGGGTGTGCTGGAGGTCGCCGCAGAGCGGACCATTGAGGGCGACGTCGCGGTGCTCAACGGCCCCGTGCGCGTGGCCGGGCAGATCACCGGCACACTGGTCGCCATCAATTCGGATGTACGGCTGTCTCCAGGGGCGTCGGTGGGCGGCCTCATCGTCGTGGGCGGCACCATCAGCGGACGCGACGCCGCCACCATCCGCGGCGACGTGCTGCGACAGCCCGAACTGCTGCGCTACCACCTGACCGAGGAGCGCCTCGTGCCAGAGGAGGAGCCGACCTACGACGATGCCTGGTGGAAGCGGCGGACCCGCCGCCGGCCGCCGTCTCCCGACGACCGGTCGTGGCATGACTTCACCTTCACGAGCGCGCACACGTACAATCGCGTGGAGGGACTGCCCCTGCTCATCGGGCCCCGCATCCACCAGACGACCGACTGGGGGCGCTTCACGCTCGAGGCGTTCGGCGTGGTGCGCACGGCCGGTCCGGTGCGGTGGGACCGCGGCACGCTGGGCCACGATGTCACGAGTGAGCTGCGATTCGGCAAGAAGCTCGGGGTCGGCGTCGGCGGCCGGACATTTGACATCGTTGACGCCGTGGAGAAGTGGCAGCTCAACGACCGCGAGGTGGGGCTGGCCGCGGCCGTGCTGCATCGCGACTTCCGCGATTACTATCGCCGGCACGGCGGCCTCGGGTTTGTGAAGCTGCACGCGGGCACCGATGCCGACCTCACCTTCTCGATTGGCAACGAACGGTGGGCAAGCGCCCGTGATCGCGATCCGTTCTCGCTCATCCGCGGCAGCGACCCATGGCGCACGAACCCGGCGATGGACGAGGGGACGATGCACCTGGCGACGTCGCGACTGCGTGTGGACACGCGTCGCCGCGAGAGCGCACTGTGGGGCGGGTGGTACCTCGACGCGGAGATCGAGCGCGGCACGGGGACGCTGGCCCGCGACCCGGGGCTGCTGGCCATGATCCCCGTGCCGGAGGATGTGGCGTACACGCGGGGCTTCGTGGATGCGCGCCGCCATACGCGCCTCTCTCCGGACGCCGCACTCAACCTGCGCTTCGTCGCCGGCGGGTGGATGTCGGGCGACCGGCTGCCGATGCAGCGGCGCCTGTCGGTGGGCGGGCCGGGCACGCTCCCCGGCTACGACTTCCGGCGCGCGTGGCGGGTGCATCCCGACGTGCTGACGTGCGGCGGAACGGTCCTGCCAGGTGCCCCAGCGCTCTGCGACCGCGTGATGCTCTTCCAGGCGGAGTACCGCAGCGACTTCCACGTCGGCTGGGTGCGCGACGACGCGCGCGACGACTGGTGGCGCCCCGGCTTCAACCGGCCTGCATCGTGGGTGCTGTTTGCCGACGCCGGCCGCGGCTGGAGTGTCGGCGCACCGGACCTCGCGACGACGTACGCCAAGGACGACGTGCCGCCGCTCTCGAGCTTCCGTGCCGACATCGGGGTGGGGATCGATTTTGGTTCCGTCGGCATCTACCTCGCCAAGGCGACGACCACGGCACGCGAGCCCGTCAACGTCATCGTCCGGGTCAAACACCCCTTTTGATGCCACGCCGCCTGCGCCACCAGCTGCTGGCCGCCGTCGCGCTCCTTGGCACGGCGGCGGCCGCAGCGCCGGCGCAGACGCGGCCATCGCTGGCCATCACCGCGCCCGCCGTCGACCAGGTGACGCGCACGGGGCCGGTGGTGGTGGCATCGCACATGCTCTCCGGCCGCAAGCTGCAGGAATTGCTCGCCAGCGGATTTCCTGCGCGGCTGCACTTCGTGGTGGAGCTGTGGAGCGTCGGCGGCTGGGTGAATGACCTCGAGCGCTTCACGGAGTGGGACGTGGTCGTGCGCTGGCTGGCAGTGGAGCGGGTTTACGAGGTCATCCAGATCGTCGGCTCCCGGCCGTTTTCGCTCGGCCGGTTTGCGCTGCTGGGCGATGCCGCATCGGCCGTGGCGCGCCCCACGCGAGCACAGATTGTCGCATCGGCTGCCTCGAAGCGCATGTACTACCAGGCAACGCTGACCGTCGAGACGCTTTCACTGTCCGACCTCGACGAGGTGGAGCGGTGGCTGCGCGGCGAGCTGCGGCCGGCCGTGCGCGGGGAGCGCAACCCCGGAACCGTGGTGGGGCGCGGCCTCAAGACGCTGGCGTCACGCCTGCTCGGCGGCGAGCGGCGAGAGTATGTGGCGCGGACGGGGGTCTTTAGGACAGAAGGTAGTCGGTAGGTGGTAGATGGTAGATGAAAAAGGGGCGGACTCGTGAGGAGCCCGCCCTTTCCACATCTACCATCTACCACCTACCATCTATCTCCTGAAGTCCACAGTCCGCTCCACCTCGTGCAGCATGGCCGCGCCGTAGAACATCCGGATGTACTTGCTCTGCGCGGGGGTCAGCTTGCGCACCGCCCACGAGAGGTGCACGAAGTGCGGTTCCACGGGGTTGTGCAACAGCCGCATGCCGATCTCCGCCGGCAGGTGGTTGGCCTTGCGCGTGTTGCAGGAACTGCATGCGGTGACGACGTTGGTCCACGCGTTGTCGCCGCCTCGCGAAAGCGGGATGACGTGGTCCCGGGTGAGGGACTCGCGCGGCTTCAACAGCGCCGAGACGCGCCCGCAGTACTGGCAGCGGTAGTGGTCGCGCGCGAAGAGGAACGTGTTGGTGACATGGCGACGGAAGCGCCGCGGCACGTGCACGTACTTCGTGAGCCGGATGACGACGGGATGCGGAAAGTGCCGGTTGGCGGAGCGCACGGAGCGCTCGCCGTCGGCCTCGACGATCTCGGCCTTGCCGTCGATGACGAGCCGCAGCGCGCGGCGCAGCGGCACAAGCGTCAGCGGCTCAAACGACGAGTTGAGGGCGAGGCAGCCGACGAGCACCTAATCCTCCAGCGAGGTAAGAGCGATGCGCGGCGGCGGCATGGTCATCTACTCGCGACCGCGGGACTGGGGACGGGCGTCAGCCAGCCGTACGGATCGGGGATCCGGCCACTCGCTATCCCGAGGTACTTCTCCTGAATGGTCTTTGTCACCGGACCGCGATGCCCCTCGCCGATGGTGATGCGGTCGATCGAGCGAACGGGAGTCAGCTCCGCGGCGGTGCCGCAGAAGAAGACCTCGTCGGCGACGTACAGCATCTCGCGCGGGATGGGCGACTCATGGACCGCAATGCCGAGATCCTGGGCGATGCGAATCACCGAGTTACGGGTGATGCCCTGCAGGATGCCGGCCCCGATGGTTGACGTGTAGAGGGTGCCGTCGCGCACGAGGAAGAGGTTCTCGCCGCTCCCTTCCGCGACCTGGCCGTTCACATCGAGCATGATGCCCTCGACATAGTCGTCCACCTTGGCTTCCATCTTGGTGAGCTGGGAACTGAGGTAGTTGCCGCCGGCCTTTGCCATGGTGGGCAGGGTGCTTCCGGCCGCGCGACGCCAGCTGGAGATGCGCACGTCCACCCCGCGCTCCAGCGCTTCCTCACCGAGGTAGCGCCCCCAGATCCAGCAGATGATGAACGTCTCGATCGGCGCGCCGCCTGGGTGCACGCCCATGTTCTGTCCGGTGCGCACGACCAGCGGGCGGATGTAGCACTCCTTGAGCCCGTTGGCCGCGATCGTGTCGAGCACGGCCTGGCACAGCTCGTCCACGGAGTACTGCATCTCCATGCGGTAGATCTTCGCCGAGTCGGCGAGGCGGCGCATATGGTCGCGCAGGCGGAAGACCGCGCCGCCCGACGGCGTCTCGTAGGAGCGAATGCCCTCGAACACCGACGACCCGTAGTGCACCACGTGGCTCATCACGTGGATCGTGGCGTCCTGGAAGTCCACGAACGCGCCATCACGCCAGATCTTCTGGGTCGCGCCGCTCGCAGCGGGTTTATGGGACACGATGAAGCTGCTCCGGGTGAATACGACAGAAAGTGACAGAATCCGACAGAGTACGGCGGTCACGCACGGGGCCGTTGAATTTTACTCTCAGGTGTCGGCGCGGCGCCAGCGGTCCATCGCGTCGGCGTGCGCCTGCACACGCGCGGCCAGCGACGGGTCCTCATGCAGGACAACGCCGTCACGCACGCGCACGCGTCCGGCAACCACCGTGCGACGCGCCGGGGATTCCCCCGCATGCACGAGGGCGGCGGCCGCATCGTGCACGGGACCGTTCAGGCCGTGCAGATCGAATGCGGCGAGATCGGCCTGGAAGCCCTCGGCGAGAACGCCGACCGCATTGCCGAGCCCCAGGGCACGCGCACCGCCGCGCGTGGCCAGATCCAGCACCTGCGCCGCGGGCAGCGCGTCCACGCGCCGCGTGCGGACGCGCTGCTGGAATGACGCCAGCCGCCCCTCACCCAAGATGTCCATGCGGTTGTTGCTCGCCATCGAGTCGGAGCCAAGTCCGACGTCGAGTCCGGCGTCGAGCATCTCGAGGAGCGGTGCGATTCCGTGCGCGAGCTTGGCGTTGCTGGCCGGGCAATGCGCCACGGTGCAGCGATGCCGCGCCATGGCGGCGATGTCGGGCGCGTCGGCGCGGACGGCGTGAATGAGCAGGGGCCGCGCGGCCAGCACGCCGCAGCGCTCGAGCAGCGTGACCGGGGACCGCGCGCGCGGTTCCACATCAATGCCGCGCGAGCGCAGGAAGTCGGCGAACGGCCCCTGCGCGCGCTCCACCAGCATCGACTCGTCCTCGCCCTCCGCGATGTGCACGGCCACCGGAAGGCGCTCAGCGGCGGCGTAGGCGGCCACCGCCTCGAACAGCACGTCGCTCACACTGTACGGCGCATGCGGCGAGACGCCCACTCGGACGAGCGGCGTCTCACGCGCCCGCATCGCGTCGACGCTCGCGCGCAGGCCGGCCATGGATGCCTCCACCTGCGCCGGGTCGGGACCAAAGACCTCACGGTAGGCGATGCCGCGCGCGCCCAGTTCGCGCAGCGCGTCAAACGCCGCCGTTGAGTCCCCTGTGTCGGCATACGTCGTGACGCCGGCGCGGAGCCCCTCGGCGATGCCGAGCCGCGCGCTGTCGAGCAGGGCCGCGGCATCCAGCCCGTGGCGCCGCGCCCGTGCCAGCGTGCGCACCCACTCGAAGAACGGCAGGTTCTCGAGGAAGCCGCGCATGACGGTAAGCTCGAGGTGCGTGTGCGCATTGACGAGCCCGGGCATGAGCACGGCATCGCCGAGGTCGTCGTCCGTACCGCCTGCGGGAGCCTGCGCACGCGGCCCCACCCATGCGATGCGATCGTCCTCGACGACGACGGTGCCGTCGTCGATGGGCGGCGCCACGATGGGCAGCACCCAGCGCGCGTGATATCGGGTGCGGCCCAACCTCAGGGTCTCCGCGTCGGCCCACCGGCGGGCGCGGCCGGCGGCTTGCGCGACGGGCGAGTGTCCTTGAGCGGTTCGGGCCGCGCGCCCGCCGCGCGTGGCGCGCACTCCGCCAGCGGCTCGGTGCCCGGGATGTACCACTCGAAATACGCATCTTCGGCCGGACAGCCCGGGGTGGCGAGCAGTCCCGTCAGTTCATCCACGTGCTTGGAGACGAGCGACCCCGGGCGCGGCCAGTCGGGCGGCGACGGCTTGCGCTGGTAGGCCTCGATCATGAACTGCGCCCAGGCGGGCGCCGCGAGACGGCCGCCCTGCGCGTTGGGCATGATCTTCTGCGGCTTGTCGAAGCCCATCCACACGCCGGCGACGAGGTCGGCGGTATAGCCGATGAACCAGACGTCGGTATAGTCGTTGGTCGTGCCCGTCTTCCCGCCCGCCGGCAGGCGGAACCCAGACGCCGCCATCGCGCCGGCGGCGCTGCCGCGGCGGAGCACGTCCTTCATCATGTCCACCATCAGCCACGCTTCCTCGGGCGCGAGCACAGGCTCGCGTGCGATCTCGGGCTTCCACAGTTCCTTCCCCTGGGCGTCTTCGACCCGCAGGATGCTGATCGGCGAGACGCGCCAGCCGAGGTTGGCAAAGGTGGAGTAGGCTGCCACCATCTGCAGCGGAACGACCTCGGCCGAGCCGATGTGAATGGACGGATACTCGGGGATTGGCGTCGTGATCCCGAAGCGGCGCGCCATCTCGACGACGCTCTGCTCGCCCAGCTCCATGCCGAGGCGAATGGCCGGCATGTTGCGCGACTGGTACAGCGCGCGCCGCATGATCATCGGCCCTTCGAACTTCAGGTCGTAGTTGCGCGGCTGCCACGTGTCGCCGGCTACCTGCGGCAGCTCGACGGGAGCGTCATCGAGAATGTACGACGGTGGGCGGCCGCTCTGGATGGCGGTCGCATACACGATGGGCTTGAACGTCGAACCCGGCTGCCGCGTGGCCTGCGTGGCGCGGTTGAACTTGGAGTCATCGTAGTCGCGCCCGCCCACCAGCGCACGGACCGCGCCGCTGCGCGGATCCATCACGATGAACGCACCTTGCAGGTAGGGCGTCACGCTTCCGGGCGTCGGATCCTCGGCGACCGCTGTGGCGGTCATCAGCTCTTCGTATGTCCGATGCGGGAACGCGCCGGCCGATCCGCCCTCGACGGCCTTGAGTTGCCGTTCGAGTGCGCGCTCGGCGGCGCCCTGCAGCTCGAGGTCGAGCGTGGTGTAGACGCGCATTCCCTCGGTGTAGATGCGCTCGCCGAACTTCGCCTCGAGCAGCTGGCGCACCCACTCGACGTAGTACGGCGCGACGTCGGCGGAGCGTCCGCCGCCATGGGCAAGGCGCAGCGGATACGCCTTGGCGAGCGACGCGTCGGCGTTGCTGATGGCGCCCTCCCGGCGCATCAGCTCGAGCACGGTGTTGCGGCGCTGGATGGCGCGGTCCGGAAAGCGGCGGGGGTTGTAGCGGCTGGGCGCCTTGGGGAGCGCGGCCAGCGTCGCCGCCTCGGCGAGGTTGAGGTCGCGCACCGACTTGCCGAAGTAGCGCTGGCTCGCCGTCTCGACGCCGTACGCGCCGCTCCCCAGGTTGATCTGGTTGAGGTACAGTTCGAGGATGTGGTCCTTGCTGAACCTCGCTTCGATGGCGCGGGCCACCTTGGCCTCGCGCAGCTTGCGCAGGAGCGTCTTCTCGCGCGTCAGCTTCTCCGGGAAGACGTTGCGCGCGAGCTGCATCGTGATGGTCGAGAACCCCTGCGAGTAGCCGCCGCGCATCACGTTGGCCATGCCGGCGCCGAAGACCCGCACGAGATCGATGCCGCTGTGCTGGTAGAAGCGCCGGTCCTCGGTGATGACGAACGCCGCCGTGAGGACCTTGGGAATCTGCTCGATGGGAACGAGCGTGCGGCGTTCGAGGCCCAGCTCCGCCACGAAGCGCCCATCGGCGGCGAAGAGCTTGGACGTCTGCCGCGGACTGTACTTGTCGAGCCCGGAGATGGGCGGGCACCGGTCGCCACGACAGACGAGCGCCCAGCCGAGTGCGACGCCCGCCAGCGAGACGCCGGCGAGGGACGCGACCGCAATCAGCGCGTAGCGCAGGGGCTTCTTCATGAGACGGAAAATCTATCACAAAGGCTGCGGGGGAGGTTGTACCCTTCCCCTTCCTGTTCGGACGTCTTCTCCCGCCGCCAAGCCGACGACGGTAGTTTCAGGCATGCCACGACTCCTCGTCACCGGTTCATCCGGCCTCATCGGCTCGGAAATGGTCGACCACTTCGCCGCACTCGGCTGGGACGTGCACGGGGTGGACAGCAACCAGCGCGCGGTCTTCTTCGGGCCCGGCGGCGACACGCGCTGGATGCAGCAGCGGCTCACGGATGCCTGGAAGAACTTCCGGCATCACGAGCTCGACGTCCGCGACCGCACGGGGATTGACGCGCTGCTCTGCGAGCTGAAGCCGGACGCCATCGTGCACGCGGCGGCGCAACCGAGCCACGACCGCGCGGCGAGCATTCCGTTCGACGATTTCGACACCAATGCGGTAGGCACACTGAACCTGCTGCAGGCGGCGCGCACGTACTGCCTCGAGGCGCCGTTCGTGCACTTCAGCACCAACAAGGTGTACGGCGACGCGCCCAACGAACTGAAGCTCGTGGAGCTCGACACACGCTGGGACTACGCGGACCCGGCCTTCGCCAACGGCATCGCGGAGGACTTCCGCATCGACCAGTCAACGCACTCGATCTTCGGCGCGTCGAAGGTGGCGGCCGACGTCCTCGTGCAGGAGTACGGGCGCTACTTCGGCATGCGCACCTGCGCGCTGCGCGGCGGCTGTCTCACCGGCCCGAGCCACGCAGGCGTCGAGTTGCACGGCTTCCTGAGCTACCTGGTCAAGCGCAACGTCGAGGGACGCACGTACCGCATCTACGGCTACAAAGGCAAGCAGGTGCGCGACAACATCCACTCGCGCGACGTCGCGACGTTCGCCGAGGCGTTCATCGCCGCGCCGCGGAGCGGCGAGGTGTACAACCTCGGCGGGGGCAAGGGGAACGCCTGCTCCATCATGGAGGCGTTCACGCTCGTCGAGGAACGCACCGGCAAACCGATGGTGGCCGAGTACGACAAGACGAACCGCATTGGCGACCACATCTGCTACTACAGCGACCTGCGGAAGATGATGGCGCACTATCCCGGCTGGTCCATCACCGTGCCGTTGGCGACGATCTTCGACGAGATCGTCGAAGCGTGGCAGCGGCGCCTGGCGTGACCGCCGCGCCGCCGCGGCTCCTGCTCGTCACGGACGCCGACCTCTCGCCTGGCAGCCGCGGCGCCGGGCGCACCCTCGTCAACCTGTTCTCGCGCTACCCTGAGGACCGCCTGCTCGCGGTGAGCGCCAACACGAGCACGCCGTTCACGATGGAAGGAGGTCGGCGCGTGCTGCCCGCCGCGCCAGCCCTCCCGGGGCGCGTCACGCAGGCACTGCGGGGCCTGATCGGTCACCTGGACGCGGCGTGGGTCGGCATTCGTCCCCTCCCTGGCCGTGCCGAGATCGAGCGGTTCGACCCGCAGCTCGTGCTCTCCGTCCCAACCCATCCGACGGGCGTCGCCATCACGGAACGGTGCCAGTCGTTCGGACCGCTCGTGACGTACCTCATGGACGACTGGCTGGCGTTCGCGCCGGGCGTCGCGCTGGCCTTCGACACGCGTCGCCGGGGACGGACGCTGCTGCGCGAGTCGGCTGCCTGGCTCACTGTCTCACCAAATCTCCTGTCGTCCACGCGCGAGTTCACCGGCGTGGATCGGCCGGCGCTTGTCGTGCACAACCCCGTGGCGTTCGCCGAATCACCACCGGCCGCGCTATCCGCGCCGCGCGCCGGACGCTTCCGCATCGGGTACGCCGGATCGGTGTGGCCGATGCACTGGGACGCGGTGGCCGCCGTCGCGCAGGGCGTGCAGCGCCTGGGTGCCGCAGGCACCGACATCGAGTTCGTGCTGTTCACCGACCGGTACTTCTGGGAGCGCCACCAGGACAACTGGCAGCGCTGGAACGTGGTGGACGGCGGGCTCATCCCGTACGCGGCGCTCGGCGGAGCACTTGGCGACTGCGACCTGCTCCTCGTGGCATCGTCGTTCGAGCCGTCGCAGGCGCACATGTCGCGGTCTTCGATCCAGACCAAGGTGACGGACTACATGGCCGCGGGACGTCCGATCCTCGCGTGCGGGCCGCACGAGGCCGCCTCGAACGACTTCCTGCGCCGGCATGCGTGCGCACACTTCGCCGAAGATCCCGCCCCGTCGGCCAT
The DNA here is from genome assembly GCA_013822425.1 of Gemmatimonas sp. Taxonomy (GTDB): domain Bacteria; phylum Gemmatimonadota; class Gemmatimonadetes; order Gemmatimonadales; family Gemmatimonadaceae; genus PNKL01. The sequence continues at coordinate 4,451 of PNKL01000020.1, read as the reverse complement.
TGATGCCGTGCTGCGGCACTGCGTGGCGGCGCGCGGCGACGGTCCGGCGATGGCTCGCCGCGCCTGGGAGGTGGTGCGACGGGAACACGATCTCGTCGGCGTGACCGACCGACTGTACGCGTTTCTTTCAGAGGCGGCACGCGCCTATATTTCCTGAGATGACCGATTTCCTCTCAGAGCTTGCCTGGCGCGACCTGCTCTACCAGCAGACTGAGGGCGCGGCAGCGCATTTCGCGTCGGGCCCCGTGAGCGCCTATTGCGGCTTCGATCCCACGGCCGCGTCGCTGCACGTCGGCAACCTCGTACCGATCATGGGCCTCGTGCACCTGCAGCGCACGGGCCACCGGCCGGTGGCGCTGGTCGGCGGCGGCACGGGAATGATCGGCGATCCCAGCGGCAAGGCGTCGGAACGCCAGTTGCTCACCGTCGACGAGATCGACGCGAACGTCGCGGGCATTCGAGCACAACTGGAGCGCTTCCTCGACTTTTCGGGCCCGTCCGGCGCCCAGCTCGTGGACAACGGCGAGTGGCTGCGCTCCCTACACGCGATCGCGTTCATGCGCGACGTGGGCAAGCACTTCCCGATCAACCTGATGATGCAGAAGGAATCGGTGAAGGCGCGCCTCGAGGGCGGCATTTCATACACCGAGTTCTCCTACATGCTGCTCCAGGCATACGACTTCCTCGAGCTGCACCGCCGCTACGGCGTGACGGCGCAGGTGGGCGGCAGCGACCAGTGGGGGAACATCACCGCCGGCACCGAGCTGATCCGCCGCACGGTGCAGAAGGAGGCGCACGGAGTCACGCTGCCGCTGGTGACGACGTCCGGCGGGCAGAAGTTCGGCAAGACGGAGGCGGGCGCCGTCTGGCTCGACGCGGCGCGCACCTCGCCGTACAAGTTCTACCAGTTCTGGGTGAACGCGGACGATGCCGATGCGGTGCGCTTCCTCAGGATGTTCACGCTGCTGGGGCGCGAGGAAGTTGATGCGCTGGCAGCGGCCCTGGCCGCGGCGCCGCACGAGCGCGTCGCGCAGCGGCGCCTCGCCACGGAGGTCACCGCCCTCGTGCACGGCGGCGAGGCGGCGGCGCTGGCCGAGCGGGTGTCGAAGGTGATCTTCGACAAGCGAGTGGACGTGATGGAGCTGCCGCTCGACGTCTTTCACACGCTGGTGCGCGAAATCCCGTGCGCGCGGTTCGCCGCCGGGCACGCCATCTCCATCCTCGACGCGCTCGAGCAGGCGTTCGGGCTCTCGCGCAGCGCGTCGCGCAAGCTGCTGCAGCAGGGGGCGGTCAGCGTGAACGGCGAACGGCACTCCGCCGACACGCCCGACATCGACCTCGCCGGCGCCGCATATGAGCGGTACTTCCTGCTGCGCAAGGGCGCCCGCGAAATCGCCGTCCTCGAGCTGACGCCCTGAACGGCCTGTCGCCTGGATGAATGGCTTACTGGGGTGCGTGGTTCCGCACCGGAAGCAGCGCCCGCCGGTCCCGCGCCGGCAGGTACTTGGCCCCCTCGCGCAGGGTGAGTCCCGACACGTCGGCGCGGTGGGCGCGCAGGAACGCCGCGACGACGCCAGGGTCGGTCTTGCTGATCTCGCGCAGCCCCCAGCCGATGGCCTTGCGGATGAAGAATTCCCGCTCGCCCAGCATCGGCACGGCGAGGACCTCGAAGGCGCTGAACGGCGCCTGGCCCCGCTTGACCAGCGGCAGGACCGAGAGCAGGGCGGCGCGGCTGGTCACCGGGCCCGCCTTACCGCGGCACCAGCGCCGCCAGCGCGACGTCGAGCTCGGCGGTGGTGTTGTAGAGGTGCGGCGATAGCCGGACGCCGCCTTCGCGCACGGTGTGCGAGACACCGGCTGCCGAGAGACGCGCACTCGCCGCGGCGAGGTCGTCCACGGCGATGGACAGCAGTCCGGCGCGGCGGGCGCGCGCGGCGGGCGTGATGAGCCGCACGTCGGGTCGTCCATCGCACCATGCCACGACGTGGTCGGCCAACGACGCCACGTGTGCCGCCACCGCGGCGGGGCCGAGTTCGAGGAAGAGACTCAGCGATGCGGCCATCGCCTTGAGATCGTGCATCGGCGCGGTAAAGACCTCGAACTTCCGCGCGTCCGGATAGAACGCGTAGTCGTAGTCGAGGAAGCGCGTGAAGTCGGCCGACGCGGGCATGGACAGCCAGCCCACCACCGGCGGGTCGAGTTCCTGCACGAGGTCGCGGCGCACGTAGGCAAACCCCGTGCCCCACGGCGAGAGCAGCCATTTCTGTGCGCCGGTCGCCAGGATGTCGATCTGGCACGCCTTCACGTCGAGCACCGCCGGACCGAGCCCCTGGATGGCATCTACCACGAACCAGATGCCGCGCTCCCTGCAGGCGGCGCCGAGGCGGGCGAGGTCGAGCCTGGCGCCGGTGGCGAACGACACCCAGCTCACCGTGAGGGCGCGCACGTTGGGCCGGTCGAGCGCCGCGATGAGCGCGTCCTCGTCGGGGAGGCGGTGCTTCATCGGCACGAGCTCGAGGAAGACGCCCTTCGCCTTCTCCAGCCCCATCCACGGATAGATGTTCGCCGGAAACTCGCCCGCCGTGGAGACCACCACGTCACCGGCCTTGAATGGCAGGGCGCGCGCCGCGAGGTTGACGCCCTGCGACGTGTTGGTTGTGATGGCGATTTCGTCGGGCGACGCGTTGATCAGCGCCGCCGCGAACTCGCGCCCCCGCACCACGCCGTCCCAGAAGTACTCGAATCCCACGCGCCACAACTCGGCGCGGAGCTCGTTGGCCTCGGCCTGCGCATCGCGTGCGCGCTGCGGAAGCGGCCCGGTGGCGGCGTGATCCAGGAAGATGCGCTCGCCACGCGCGGCCCAGGGAAACTCGCGCTTGCGAAGCGCCTCGACGTCGTACGTCACGGCATCGCTCGTTGCGCGCTCACGGCTCGCGCAGTTCTGGTGGAGTGTCGGGGGGCTGCCGCTTCCAGCGGCGATGCGCCCACAAGTACTGGCCCGGATAGCGGCGAACCCATCGCTCCAGCACCGCCGTGAAGCGGGCCGTGGTGGCGTCCACGTCGGCCTCGAGGTCGCCGGTCTGCGCCACCTCCACTTCCTCGAGGTGAAGGATGAAGCGACCGCTCGGCTGGCGCGCGGCGCACACGAAGATCAGCGGCGCGTGAAAGCGCAGCGCGAAGACGGCGGGGCCACGCGGCGTGCGCGCCGGCCGCCCGAAGAACGGGACGAACGTGGCAGCGCCCAGTCCCGCCTGATCGGCAAGCAGGCCGAGCGCGCAGCCGTCCTTGAGCAGGCGCGGGAGCTTGCGCACCGCCTCGTCGTCGTAGACCACGGTCATTCCGAGGCGACGGCGTGTGCGATTCACGAACGCATCGGCGAGCGGATTGAGCTGGCGCTTGGCCACCGCGGCCACCGGAACGCCGAGCGCGGACAGGTACGCGCCCGAGAGTTCCCAGTTGCCGAGGTGGCCCGCCACCAGCACGAGCCCCTTGCCGCGGGCGCGGGCCCGCTCGACAGCGTCGAGTCCCTCGACCCCCTCGAAGAGGTCACTGAGCGAGCCGGGACCCAGCCGGGACATCAGGATGGACTCCACGCCGACGCGCCCCAGATGCTCGTACGTCGCCCTCGCCAGCGCGGCGCGTTCGGCGTCGGTGCGCTCCGGAAAGCACGCGGCGAGGTGCCGCGTCACGACGCCGCGTCGAATGCCAAGCGGCCAGTACCCCAATGCCCCGATGCGCGCACCGATGGCGCTGGCGCGACGGGTGCCGAGCGGCCCCAGCGCGGCAACCACCACGCGCAGCGCGGCGTACTCCAGCCAGTGCTTCCAGGTCGCCTTCATGATCTGCTCCTCGCGCGATCCACGCACTGCGCGGCGAACTCCACCGTGTCTCGCGTCACGCGATCCCAGTTGAACCGCAGCAGCGCTGCTTCGCGGGCGGTGCCACCAAGGCGCCGCCGCAGCGGCTCGTCCACCATGAGCATGCGAATGGCATCGGCCACGCGATCATCGTCTTCGGGCGGCACCAGGATCCCGGTCTGCGCGTCGAGGACCGCCGAGCGCACGCCGCCTGAATCGCCGGCCACCGACGGGACGCCGCTCGCCGCCGCCTCCACGAAGGAGATGCCGAATCCCTCGACGTTGATGGGCGGCAGCAGCCGCGAGAGCCCCACGTAGACGGCGGCGCCGGCATAGACCGCGGGCAGCATGTCGTCCCGCATCGCCCCGGCAAAGACGACGCGATCCTCCACGCCCATGGCGCGCGCGAGGTCGCGCAGGCGCTGCTCGTCCGGTCCCTCGCCGACGATCACGTATCGCAGCGTCGGAAGCTCCGCCGCGAGGCGCGCGAGGGCGCGGATGGCGACGTCTTGTCCCTTGTGGGGCACGAGGCGTGCCACGGTGAGCAGGTAGGGTGCGACGCCAAGTCCCAGGCGTTCGCGCACTTCACCCGTG
>PNKL01000019.1 GCA_013822425.1 Gemmatimonas sp. | reverse complement strand
AAAAGGCGAGACGAGCGTGATCCACGCGGAACAGGATGACGCCGACGGTCACGCCGAAAGTGGCGGCGGCGCGAAACCACGCCCAGAGGAACGGACTGATAGCGAGGGCCATGCAAATAACCCCGAGGAATGCGATCGCGACCAATTGGCGACGGGAAGGAGGCTGCGCACCGCTGACATGCGCGATGAGTGCCCGCTTCAGGGCAGGAGAGCCGTCGTACGCTCTCGCAGCCACGAATACACTCGCCGTATTCGATCAGATATCCCGCGACTCTCGAGCGCTGCGGGGAGCACGGCGACCAGCGCCAAGGAGAGAAAGAGTATGGTTGTCCAGCTCGACGAGCAAACCCAAAAGAGCATCGTGATCGCAAGGCCGGCGACGGCCTCGCCCTGTTTCTCGGCTACCTCCCGTACGAAATCTGGACCTCTACGACGGTCGAGCATGCGCGCCTCAGCCCAACTGTCGGCGGCCTCGAAGAGGGCAACCGCGCCCGCAACCATCGCAATAACATGCGAGACTGGCAACCCGCGCCAGGTCGTGGGTAATGATGCGGGAAGGAAGGTGGCGAGATAGGCGTGTGTGACACCAGCACGGGTTACCACGAAATGTCCGACGAGGGTCGTGACTAGCACCCAGCAGAGGCGTCGAAACGCACCAAGGACTGGGTTCGAGGTCGCGGCGACATAGATGGCCATGATGATCAAGACGCGGAGGTATTGTGGCGCGACAGTCCTTGGAAGATGCTCGTCGCGCCCCGCAGCTTCTTATCGCCGTCCAAGCTCGCTGGCGCAAGAGAGTTCAACGGTGCATGGCGCATGCTCTTCGTATATCGCAGTGGCAAGCCGAACGCTGCGCCGTCCGCGTTAGTGAGTCACCGTCGGTTCCCTTGCGGCGTTCGTCACGCATGCCGCCGGATGCGATCGGCGCAATACGCATATCCGCCTGGCGCGCGCGCCCTCGCCTCCCGCTACTCTCACGGCAGTTCCCGTCCTGAATGCACGGATCGGTGCAACCACCGCTCACTAATGAAATGACGAGTCAGAGACCTCCCGCCAGTGCGCCAGGCGCACCACCTCGCCGATCATGCGCGTCGCGTCTTCTTCGTACCCCGCGAGCGCCGCTGGGCAGGGAGCCTCACGCATGCGGGCATACACCGTCACGGTCCCGGCACTGATGCCGTCGGCTGGCCAGCGAATCGTGAGCGTGTAGTGCACTGCCGCTACCGCACGCTCGCACTGGTACCACCCGAGCGCGCGCGCATCGAAGACGCCCGAGCTGAACTGCGTCACCTCTGCACCGTGTACCTGCCGTGCGAACCGACGGCCTCGGAGTCCGATCTCTTCTGGCCACACGACAGCGTGCGGGGCTCGAGACACCAGGCGCGCCACCGCCGGCAAGGCGACGGCGAGCGTACCATCAACGGCCGGCGAAAGCTCCGGCGCCGGCGCGGCACGACAAGCCGCGAGCACCAGAACGCCCAACACTACCGGGATGCGCATACTCACGGCTTTGCCATACCAACCGGAGGAAGATCGGCCCGTCCATCGCGAACGGCCGGCAGGGCGACCGATCGGAGCGGCGTCAGCGGCACGAACGCCGCGAGCGACACGGCTGCGCTGTCCAGCACCGTTCGCATGGCCATCTCATACGCCCGCTGCTGGCGTGCGCAGAGCGGAGCCGAACCGATCACGGCCGCCCGCAACGTCGCCGGGCGTGTGGACGTCGGCAACTCGAGGAAGACGGCCTGCCGAAGTCCGGTGGCCTCCGCATTGCGGCAATCCCCAAATGCCGTGGTACTCAGCCAGCGCGTCGTGTCGGCGAGATAGAGCCACTCGGTGGCTGTGAGCCCGGCGTGTCGACGCAGCGTCGTGCCGTTGACGATGACCGTCTCCGGCGGCGAGGTTCCGGAATCCGTAAGCACCCCGGTCGCAAACTCCCGGGAGACGAGGCTGTACCAGCTGGTCAGCATCGGGCCGCTCGTGGCAGTCACCGGACTCGCGGGGACCGCGGCCCTCGACTCCTGCGCGTCCACCGTCTCGGCCCATGCGATCAGCGCCACACCGAGCGCCACCATCAGCGTGCCGATCAGTACCATTTTCCGCTTGTCCATGAAGTCCACCTCAGAGGGTCCATGGACAGCATAGCATGCGAGACGCGCCGGTGGCCGATCGTCGCGACTGGAGGCTACTTGCCCGACTTCGGCTGGGCGGCCAAGACGCGCAGGGCGATTTGCAGGCGTCTGAAACGCGCGAACGCGACCTGCCGATTGGTGCCTTCAATGGCCGCCACCTCACGGAATGATGGCGAGAGATCAGTCGGCGGAGATTCTGCCAGATCCGATCCTCCGTCCCTTCGCCGTCTCTCCGATTCAGCCACCCAACGCACATCGGTCGCCATACGATCACCCCGTGAGGTCTGATCCGAGTATAGCGCGCAAAACAGCCAAGAGCTATGACGCCATGTAACGACGGACTAAAACCCCTGTAGGGGTTTGCCGGAACTTGCCCCAGACGGCCCCGAAAGCGGCGTGATCAACAAGGGCGTGTCTCATTCTTCGGACAGTCTCGGCGGGGTCTACAGAACGTCATCCGGATTGCAGCCACCCTATCCTAACACATAACGCTAACCTGAGATGGAGACCATGCGGCGAGCGACTGTATTTGCGGTACTGCTGGCTGGCTGTGCGTCGACGGGATCATCCGTGGCCACGCGCGCAACGACGCCGGCGCTAGTGGCTTGGTGGCCAATGGCAGTCCGCGTCTCGGGACCCGTTCAACGCGATTCGGCCCCGACGCCTCCGATCTCGGTTGAGATCACCGGGATTCGATTCCGTCGCTTTCCGAACAAGTCGCAGTGGCTTTATGTCGCGGAGACCACACAGCGACTCGCGCCCGCGACGTGGGGCTGCGACCCCAAGACGCCCATCTGGTACCGTACGGGATTCCGCATCACCGTTCCGATGACCGGTCGGGGAACGATGGTGGAGGCTGGGCTCCTGGCATCTACTCCTCCATGTCGCACCCTCATCACCACCGCGTACACCGCCGAGATGCGAGCACTAGCCGACAGTGCCCGCTCCGCGCTGCGCAGTGTGCTCAGCGTCGCGACCGACTCGATCCCGGCTCGGTTCCGCACCCCGGCGTCGAGCGTTCCCTGACACACTCCGCCACCTCGGCCGTGGGCGAGAGGTGCGATCGGCCTCATTGGCCTGCGGTGACTTCACGCAGGACGCGAGTGCAACCATCGCTGGTGCGCGTGAAGACGCCCGGAGTCTCTCAAAGTCCGGCGTTCAGGGCAGTCCGTTGTCCTTCTGGGGGCGACCGCTGCCAATATAGATTCCAGTGGCGCTCGCGCAGAGTGCCCGAGACCAGGAGACCATGTGCAACCGATGCGACTGATGATGTTGGGCGCGCTGGTAGTGCTGACCGTGGCGTGCGGAGCGCAGGGTTCGTCACCGACGGGCATCACACCGCCCGAGAAGTGCGCCTCGAACCCTGCGTTGCTGGCCAGCGATCCGGCCTGCGTGCCCGCTCCGCCGGTCGACTTCCGCCCCGTGGTGACCACGCTGTTCCTCGGCGCCAAGGGCTATGCGGCCGGCAGCAGCACGCTCAAGTGGGTCGTGACGCCGCTGACTGGTACCTACACCCTGGTGAAGTCGTACCTCCCGTGCGTAACGAAGGTCTTTCTCCCGTTCCAGGTCGCCGGTGTGTTGGTCGCGGGGGATACGGTGGCGATCCCGAATGGCAACCTCGAGTGGACGTCCTCGGATACGACCGTCATCAGCTTCACGCGCATCGTCTCGGGCGGTGACGTGTATACGGCGCACTACAAGCGTGCCGGTGAGACGCGGGTGACCGCACTCTACCGGGATGGGATGAGCGTGGGCCGTGTCGTGACGGTGGCTCCGCCATTGAACGCCGGGCCTGGTACGTGCGTGGGCGGCGAGGGTTAGACGGCGCTCACGAGACCGGAAAGGGACAGCTCCCCCAAATCGCGCCACTCCACATCACCGTCTTCCCGCACGCGGCATCACCCTCATACACCTCTATGACGTTTCCGTATCCGTCATATCTGGTGGTCTTGCTGTGGAAAGAAATATTCCACGTCTGAAAGGTGCCGCCGGGTGACCAGATCGAGTTTTGCCACGTCAGGACCTCAGCCGTAATGGTGTATTCGACGGACGCCGTGATGCACGTCGGGTCGTCGATTGGTACGCTCGCATTGTACGGGCACGGTGGTGGTGGCGGCGGTGGAGGAACACACGCCCCGGAGCCGGTCCACGTGCCCGCGCCAGGCGGCGAGTAGGGACAGGCAGTGCAGCTCGGATCACTCGCGAGCATGCCGCCCGGAGCATCAGCCAACCCGCATACCGGTGGCGGCGTGCAGGAACCCGAGCCCGACCACACGCCACCGCCAGGCGGTGAGTACGGGCAACCCGTGCAACCGGGATCGGACGCCAGCATCCCAGCCGGCGCACCACTCAGGGTGCATGGCGCAGGCGGCACGCACGAACCTGCCCCGGACCAAACGCTGCCCCCGGGCGGGTTGTACGGGCATCCGGTGCACCCCGGATCGCTGGCAAGCATGCCACCGGGCGCGCCAGAGAGCGTACACGGCGGAGGGGGCACGCAGGACGCCGAACCAGACCACAGTGATCCGTTGTACGGACATGCCGAGCACGACGGATCGTTAGACCCCATCCCGCCAGGAGCGCCAGAATAGGAGCAGGGCGAACAGTAGACCGATCCGTCCCACAGGTTTCCGGAATACGTGTACCCGCATGGCGTGCACGCGCTGTTCGTCGAGAACAGTCCTGCGGGCGCATAGTCATAGCCGCACGGGTTTACGACCTTCACGTTGCGCGACGTTGCGCCCGGATTGTCGAGACCGCCATTCGACACCGTCAGCGAGACCGCGTAGGTGCCCGCACTGGCCCAGTATGGAGACACACTCATCGAAGAGGCCGCGCCCGTCTGGCCCGTTGTGTTCACCGCGCCCGACACGCTGAACGCGTACGATGTAATCGCATACCCGTACGTGGCAGGATAGGACGAGGAGCCGCTCACCGGCGTCGAGGTGCCCACCAGCACGGAGTCCGCAACCGCCAGCACCGCATTAAGGTTGCGCTTGGCAGCGCACGTCGCGCCCGACGCGAGATAGCCGGCAAGGCCCGGACGTGAACACGGCGTGCAACTGCTGCTGGTACTGAACATGGTGGCGGGCGCCTCAGCCAAGGCGCACTTCGCGACCACCTTGATGCTCTTCGACGTCGAGCCCGACACGTCCACGCCGTTCGACACCGTGAGCGTTGTCGTGTAGAAGCCGGCCGATGTCCAAGTCGGTGGACTCGAGACGGCACTCGAGCCGTACGAACCCGAACTGGGTGACCCACTTGGAAAGGTCCACGCCCAGTTCGTGATCGGATAGGCATACGTGCCCGCGTATGACGACGACCCGTCGATCGCCAGCGGCTGCCCCGCCACCACCGAATCGGACGCCGTGATCGCCGCGTAGAGGTTGCGTCCGGCCGAGCACGTCGCCCCGCTTGCGATATAGCCGCCGAGGCCCGGGCGCGCACACGCCACACACGTCGCTGCCGTCGAAAACGTCCCCGCCGGAGCTTCGGCAAGGCTGCACGGCCCCACCACTTTCACGTTCTTCGTCGCCAGGCCGTTGTTGTCGAGCCCGCCGTTCGACACCGTGAGCGACACGGCGTACGTTCCGGCGGTCGCCCAGGTGGGCTGCGTCGTGGGCGTCCCGCTCGGATTGCTGAGCGAGCCAGGCGTGCCGCTCGGAAAGGTCCACGCCCACGTCGAGATGGCATAGGCGTAGGTGCCCGATGACGAACTCGTTCCACTTACGCCCAACGCCGTGTTCGTCAGCACCGAATCTGGCGCGGTAATCACCGCGTTCAGCGTGCGCGTGGTGCTGCAGGTCGTACCCGACGCGATGTACGCACCCAAGCCCGGCCGTGTGCACGGGGTGCACGTCGCCGCGGTGCTGAACGTTCCGACAGGCGCCTCGGTGAGTGCGCACGGCGCCACCACCTTGATGGACTGGCTGGCCGTTCCCGCGTTGTCGAGGCCACCGTTCGACACGGCAAGCGACACGGCGTACGTCCCCGCGGTCGCCCAGGTGGGCTGACTGGTGGGCGTGCCGCTTGCATTGCCGAGCGAGCCAGGCGTGCCACTTGGGAAAGTCCACGTCCACGTCGAGATCGGGTACGCGTAGGTACCCGACGAGGAACTCACTCCACTCGCTCCCAATGCCGAGCCCGTCAAGACCGAATCCGGCGCGGTGATCACCGCGTTGAGCGTGCGTTTCGTCGTGCACGTCGTGCCCGACGCGATATACGCGCCGAGCCCGGGTCGGGTGCACGGCACGCACGCGCTCGAGGTACTGAACGTCCCGGCGGGAGACTCGGCAAGCGAGCACGGCGTGACAACGTTGATTGATTTCGACGCGGTCCCGTTGTTGTCGAGCCCGCCGTTGGACACGGTGAGACTGATCGTGTAGGTGCCGGGAGCGGTCCACGTCGGTTGGCTCGAGGGTGAACCGGTCGCATTGCTCAAGGAGGCCGGCGTACCGCTTGGGAATGACCACGCCCAGTTCGCGATCGCGTAGGCGTACGTGCCAGCGGATGAACTCGTTCCGGTCACGCCGAGCGCGCTGGCCGTCAGCACCGAGTCCGGTGCGGTGATGACCGCGTTCAGCGTGCGCTTCGTGGTGCACGTCGCGCCTGAGGCGACGTAGCCCCCGAGGCCCGGTCGCGTGCAGGGCGTGCACAGCGTCGCCGTGCTGAACGTCGCCGCCGGTGCCTCAAGGAGGGCACACGCAGCGACCACCTTCACATTCTTCGTGGTCGTGCCGGCGTTGTCGAGGCCGCCGTTCGAGACCGTGACGGACACCAGGTACGTGCCAGGCGTCACCCAGGTCGGCTGTGCGCTCGGCGTCCCAGTCGGGTTCGTGAGCGACGCCGGGCTTCCGCTCGGGAAGGTCCATGCCCACTGCGTGATCGGATACGCGTACGTGCCGGAGGAGGAGCCGGTCCCGCTCGCGCCGAGCGCCGTACCCACGACGATCGAGTCCGGCATCGTCGCGACGGCGTTCAAGGTCCGCTTCGTCGTGCAGGTCGTTCCCCCTGACCAGTAGGCACCGAGCCCGGGCCGCGTGCACGCGCTGCAACTACTGCTCGAGCTGAACGTGCCCGCAGGAACCTCCGTGAGCGTGCAGGGCACGACGAACTTCACGGCTTTCGTCGCAGTGCCGGCGTTGTCCGCGCCATTCGACACGACGAGCGTCACGGTGTACGTCCCCGGCGTTACCCACATCGGCGGCGCACTCACCGTACCTGAGGGGTATGTGCCAGCACCCGGACTGCCACTCGGGAAGGTCCACGTCCATGTGCTGATCGGATACGCGTAGGTACCCGACGTCGACGTAGCGCCACTCAACGGCGACAACGCGGTGCCGGTCAGCGAGGAGTCTGGCGCAATGATCACGGCGTTCAGCGTCCGCGGCATGGCGCAGGTGCCGCCGCCGCTCCAGTACGCACCGAGCCCCGGGCGGCCGCACGGCGTGCAGTTCGACGCCGACGAGAACAGTGTCCCCGGCGCTTCCGTATACGAACACGCCGTCACGACCTTGATCGACTTCGAGGCGGTACCGTTGTTGTCGAGACCGCCGTTCGACACCGTGAGGTTCACCGCGTACGTACCCGCCGTCCCCCAGGCAGGTGAGATCGACGGCGTCCCGGTGGCATTGCTCAGCGTCCCCGGGGTGCCGCTGGGGAACGTCCAGGCCCACTGCGTGATCGGATACGCGTAGGTACCCGCACTCGAACTGGTCCCACTGATGGTGAGCGGTTGGGCTACCACCACAGAATCAGCGCCGGAGATCACGGCATTCAGCGTGCGCTTCGTGGTGCATGTCGCGCCGCTCGCGATGTACCCGCCAAGCCCACTGCGCGGGCAGGGCACGCAGGCGGCAGCGGTACTGAACGTGCCCGCCGGTGACTCCGTCAGTGCGCACGCGGCCACCACCTTCAGGTTTTTCGCCGCCGTGCCCGGATTGTCCAACCCGCCGTTCGAGACGGTGAGGCTGACGGAGTACGTCCCCGCCGCACTCCACGTCGGGAGCGATGGCACCGTGCCGTCTGCGCGCGTGAGTGACGCCGGCGAGCCCGACGGGAAGGTCCACGCCCACTGACTGATCGGGAACGCGCCCGCCGCGCCGCTCGACGACGTACCGGACAGCCCGGTGGGCGACGTGCCCACCACGATCGAATCCGGCATGGTGATCACGGCCGTCAACGCGCGCGTCGTCGCACAATTCGCGCCGCCAGACCAGTAGGCGCCGAGCCCCGGTCGGGTGCAGGCCGAGCAGCTCGCATCGCTCCGCCAGAGTGTCGCACTTCCTTCGGTGTAGGCAGTGGAGCATGGCAGACACGTGGCTGCCGTGCTGAACAACGTGCCCGGCGCTCCGGTGTAGCTGCACGGTGCCACGACCTTGACGGACTTGCTGGCCGTGCCCGGATTGTCGAGGGCGCCGTTGGAGACGGTGAGCGAGATACTGTAGGTCCCGGCCACCGTCCATGCCGGCGGCGATGGCACGGTGCCATCCGTCCGCGTCAGCGTCGCGGGGTTGCCGCTGGGGAACGCCCACGCCCATTCCGCAATCGCGTACGCGCTCGCGTCCTTGGTCGAGCCGGCACCCGACAGCCCCGAGAGCGTCGTGCCCGTGATGAGCGAGTCCGGCGCGGCAATCGCCGCATACAGGTTCCGCTTGAGCGTGCACGTCGCACCACCACTCCAGTAGCTGCCCAAGCCAGGGCGCGCGCACGCCGTGCAGGAGGCGTGCTGACTCCAGAGCGTCGCGCTGCCCTCGGTGTACAGGCTGCTGCACGGGGTGCAGGCCGGGTCGGTGATGTAGATCGCACCGGCCCCGGTGTACGGACAGGGCGGGGGGGTGATCGTGATCGTTCCCGTCGTCGTCCCCGCAAGGTCGCCCTTCGTGTTCGTCACCGTCGCCGTGATCGTGTAGGTGCCGACGGTGCTGTAGAGGTGTGCCGGCGCGGCCGAGCACGATCCGGTGGTGGACCACGAGCCACTGCCATCCCCCCAGTCGATCGCCCACGTTTCGATGGCATACGCGTACGTGCCCGAGTAGCTCGAGCAGGCTGTCACTCCGCTGACAGCCGTTCCGGTGTTGCCACTTCCCGGTGCCGACAGCACCGCGACCAACGGACGCGGTGTGTTGCACGTCGCTCCGGTCGAGACGTACGACCCTAGCCCCGGGCGCGCGCAAGGCATGCACGAGGCTCCGCTTGGCGCCGGCGATCCCGCCCAGTTGCCGGCCCCTCCCTCGAAGAGGTACGCCGAGCACGGCTGACACGCGGCATTCGCGGCCGCCAGGCCGACGGGCGCGCCCGTGTAGGTGCACGGAGCGGGCGGAAGACTCACGCCCGATCCGCCGGCGGACACGAGCGTGTCGCCGCGCACCTGCCCGACCTTCGTCTTGAACTTGTAGGTCGTGACCTTCACGGTATCGAGCGGCGCCGACGACGAACTCTGCGCGCGCGCGAACGTGGGGGCGGTCAGCCCCAGCGAAAGAAGGGCGAGCGCGACGATAGGCCGCACGCGCCAACCGGCGAAGTTCACCATGGAGTGCCTGGCTAGAAGGATCCTAGCCAGCAGGGTAGGGGGCTGGCGGGCCGGGCGGAGGAGGGGGCCGGCACGAGGCCCCTCCGACACTGCTGTCCTCGCGGACGCGGCATTCGACGGTCAGGCGACATAGTTCTCGTGCCCTGCCACCCGTGGTTTGCTTAGGCGCGGTCTCGATGCCACTCCCCTCAAGGTTCCACGACCTGCTCCCGCGACTTCGCCCGCAGTTGTTCCAGGCCGCCGAGGATCAGGTGGCAGCGCGGCTGGCTCTTCCATATCCCCCATCCGGTCTCAGCCAGCAAACCCATGATTCGACGCGGCTGGCAGCGATGGCGCCGAGCGAGATTGCCCGCACGTACGGGTTGGCGGCCACCGGTCGTGCGCGGCTCAGCACGCGCGCATGCACCCGTCCCCTCTTCCCCGGGAGCCGAGAACCCCGGTTCTCGGCTAAAGGCTCCATCCGGACAGCCAGCGGGTCACCGCGCTACCGTATTGTCATGCCCGCCACCCGTGATCGCCGCGGCATGACGCTCGTCGAGGTCATGGTCTCTGCCCTCGTCCTGGGCGTCATGGCCGTCGCCGTGCTCTCGAGTTCGACGCTCCTCGCGAAGATGTCACGCGAGGCGTCGGACCAGCTCGCCCAGGTCCAGGGTAGCCGCTCGGGGCTCGATAACAACGACATCACGGCGTTCGACTCCCTGGCGGTCGGCACCTACTCGCAGAGCGTCGATGCCCGAGGCATCGCCACGACCGGCGGCGCGTACACGCGCACGGTCATCGTCGATCAACCGGCAGGCGGCGCGAAGCGCATTCGCGTGCTGATGTCCAAGAACTGAACCGCCCACAAACGACGACGGCAACCTCGTCGGTCGCCGTGGATCGCACGCGGGCACGCAGGCTCAGCCCATCGCCACCTGCAGGTCGCCCTGCTGCCAGTCATCGGCGGCGACCGACTCCGCGACGGCAAACTCGCAGAGTTCCTTCAGCTCGAGCAGCAACGAGCGCGTGGCTGGATCCTCGCGCAGCGCGAGGAGCAGGCGCCGGAACGCGGCGGCCATCGTCTGGCGGCTCGAGTTCAGCATGATGGCGATCTCCGAGAAGCTCCGGCTATTCTGGTTCGCCAGTCCGAAGTAGTACGTCAGTAACAGCCGGTCGCGCGGCACGAGGCGCCGACAGATCTGCTCGAGCACCTCGCCGCGACGACGCAACGCGTAATCCGACTCCGGTGACGTCCCGAGGTTCGCGTGGCTCACTTCGCTGCTGAGGTCGTCGTGCCCCAACAGTTCGCCGAACTCGGTCGGCCCGTGTTCGTCGTGGTCGGTCGGTTCGTGCAGGCTGCGCGACTTCCCCGCGACCGCGAGGAGTTCCTTGACGCGATCGATGCGGAGCCCCACGCCAGCGGCGATCTCCGTCGTCGTCGGCTCGCGCCGGTGCGTGGCAACAAACGCGACGCGGAACTTCTTGATATTACGCAGGAATTGCGGGACAGCCTGGGCGGTCGTGAGCACGTGCGCGTTGGATGCGCGCGCCTTGCCGATGGCTTCCCGTACCCACCACTCGGCGTACGTCGGAAAGGTGGCCGCGCCGGCCAGTGACGGATCCCAGCGCTCGGCAGCCCGGAGGGCACCCTGCAGGACGATCCCGAACACATCATCGGACGTCACAGCGGCGACAACATCCTGCATCGCCCCGTCCCACCGCTTCGCCAGGGTCGAGAGAAAACGCAGGTTGCGCAAGACGAGCTCATCGCGGGCCGCGCGGGCATCGTCGGTGAGCACGATCGCCTCCTCGCTGACGCCCGTTCGGCCGTCTTGCACACGGCGACCGAGCGCGCGGTTCAGGGCGGCCATCTCGCCGGGCGGCAGCGGCGGATACTTCTGAAACGTGGTCGCGAAGATCGAGCGGGCCGAACTCAGTCCTGTCCCTCTCCGTGTACGTCCGCGGCCGCTGTCCTCGCCTTGGGCTGATCCGAACATCTGCTGCATTGCCGTCGCTCCGGTCGTGGTGAATGTCCTGTTCACAGTCCGTAGATAGGGTTGTCCTGTCGATCCCGCACACCGCGCCGTGCTCACCTCAGCGTCCTCTCGCAACTCGCGCCGTCGGTGCTTTGCCTTGTACCTCGACGTCGGGCTGGCTGGAGGACAGCGGCAGTCGCCGTCCGATCTCCTGATCAACGACCTCGCGGGGCAAGCCCAGCAGCGCCGCGCTCCGTGCCGCGAAGTCGTCGGGATTGCCCGGCCATCGGGCCACCGCGTCACCGACGCGCGCGAGCACAGCATGCCCTACCCGAAGAGGAGGATGGGTGGCCAGCGTTAGGTGATCGTGAGGTGCCGGTGCGCTCAGCCCACTGGGCGGTGTGTTCCGCTTCACGGCCGCGGCCAGGCGATCGAGTTCCGTGCGCGCCACCTCGAGTTCGTGGAGCGGTAGCGGCCGGACGGCAGCGCCACGGATGGCGTCCGCGACGGCCGCAGGCCCCCGCTTCGCATTGAAGTCGCACGGGTCCTTGCCAGCATCCGCTGGCACCGTCGCGACGTATACGCGAATTCCGGCATCGCTGAGGTCAGCACCGAGTTGGTGCACGCCGAGTTCCCCGCCCTTGTCTGCATCGAGGAACAGCACGGCACGCCGGACGCGCTGCTGCACCTGCACGCGTTGCTCGCTCGTGAGGCTGATCCCCTGCACCGCGACCACCGGTGGCACGACCACCGGAGCGGCCGCGCGCACGCCGCGCATGGTGAGATAGTCCATCACCCCCTCGACCACCGTGACGGCGCCCCGCGCCTGGATCTCGGCCGCCTGTTCCTCCCAGCCGAGCATGGCTCCCGCGACGTTGCAGAAGGCGTTCCGGCGGCTCTTGCGGTGACGCCCATCCTTGGTCACGTCCCGCCGGAGCGAACGGTACGAGAAGCCTCCGATCACGGGCTTTCCGGTACGCGGATGCGCCACGAAGACCGGGATCGTGAGCCAGGCGCCATAGCGGTGTTGCACGCGACCCCTGACTTCGCAGGGGGCCGTCGGGTAGTCGCAGAAGAACTCGGTCGGCACCGCCCCTCGGCGGTTGGTCTCCGCGACGAGGAACGACCAATAGGCCCGTGAACGCGTGCGGGGCGCCATCGCATTCCACGCCCCCGCACCGTGCTGCTGCTCGAACGCTGTCGCAATGTCGTCGACGCGACGGGTGAGTACACCCGCCTGCACCGCCGATTCCAGCGCGCGAAGCGCGCCGCGTGGCGTCTCCGCGGCGGCGGCCAATGCCGACGTGAGCACGCGCGCATGGTCCCGTCCACGTTCCGCGATCGAGAGCACGCCGCACTGCGCGAGATCGCGCCAGGCCGCAGGGGCCACATGACGTTCGCCTTCCACGAAGGACCTGGCTGACCCGGCCGATGGCGACTTGTCCAGCCACGTCCGGTAGAAGTGCTGGCAGAGCTCGAGAGCGGCGATCTGACGCTCGATGGAGGCCGCCGGCGCTTCCACCGCCGCGAAGCTGGTGACGAGCGAAGGAAGTGAGGTCATAGCGCGAGCATACCTGCCGTGACAGGCTCGCGACGTCCGTTCGTGCCCCGCTCCTGCAACCCTCTCGGCGCCATCCCATCCTCCGGGTTACTGGCAGGAGGGTAGCCCGTGTATTTCCAATAGGTTAGACGGAAAAGGACGAGCGGGATTCCGGCTATGATGACCGGGACTATTTCGATGATGAGCGGGATGCCAGGCGGGGAGCCAGGCGGGCGGTGCCGCGGAACCGCGCTCCCGCTTTGACGCTCTTCTGACGCTCTGGCCGGCTGGCGGCGGTTCGCTCCGCGCGCGTACCCACCCGAAGACCCGCTCCATCGTCGCTCGTGCGCACGTCCTTACGACGGCGTGGACGGAACCCGCGCGACGTCCCTAGGCGGTGGCCTCGATACGACGCATCAAGCTATCGCGGTACCGTCGACTGCAGTCCACGGTGAGTTTGCTCCGCAGGCAGATCGTGAGGTCCCCGTGGTCGTTCGGCTTCAGCTGCTCGATCTTCTGCACGTTCACGACTGCGGACTTGTGCACACGGACGAAGACGTCCGGATCCAGTACGTCGTCGCTCAGCTTCGCGAGCGACTTCGCAACGATCGTGATCTTCATGCCGACGTGAAACACGGAGTAATTCCCGTCCGCTGAAATCCACTCCACGTCCCCCAGCACGACCGGCTCGAAGACGTTGCCTTGCCGGACGAGCACTCGGCGCGGGAAGTCTCGCTTTGGCCCCTGCGCCGCTAGATGCTGCTGGAGCTCCACGATGCGCGGATCGGTCCCGTTATTCGCGTCCCGCAACCCGAGATGCTCGCGCAGTTTCTCGAGCGCCGCGTGGAAACGAACATCGTCGTATGGCTTGAGCAGGAAGTCAATCGCGCACGCCTCGAACGCACGGACCGCATACTCCATGAAGCCAGTCACGAACACCACGGGGGGCATCTCATCGCCCATTTCAGCGATCACCTCCAGCCCCGTCTTCCGCGGCATGTCGACATCGAGAAACACGAGGTCGACGTCCCCCAACCGCAGTCGTGCGATGGCCTCGACACCGTCCTGGCAGGTTCCTACCAGTTGGAAGTCGCGCTCCGCCGCCACCAGATCGATGAGGCGCATGCGTGCTGTTGGGTCATCATCGACCACCACCACCCGACGCGCTTGTGTCATAGAGTCCTCGTTCACCCTCGTGGCCGCAGGAACCGGCGGCGATGGTCATCTCTCTTGCAGCCGCAGGTGTCCCCCCCCCTCCTGCAGCCTTCCACTAGGATAGTGCACGCTGGGCGCGGCCGCCGAACCATGCGTCACGACGTCCGCATGCCAACCGGAAGATACCAGCCCGCCAACGCGAGAGGTCAGCGCGCCCGTTCGCGCAGCATGGCTTCGAGCCGCTGACCGGCCGGCGAGGCCTTCAGCCGCGTGACCGTCGCCAGGTACGTCCTCCGCACGTGCTCGCGGCTGACCCGGGCCGGGCGCAACACCAGTCCGCTCGTGACCTGACCACCACGGACGGGCGGCATCCACTCCGCGATGGTCTCGAACGACTCTTCCGGTGCACCGTCCAGCCCGAAATAGCGCACGAGCACCAGATATTGCTCGGGCGTCAGGACATCGGCGAGCAGGTCAAGCACCGGCTGGTCGGCCACGCCTACCGAATCCGGTGTCATCTCCGGCGCGTCAACCCCGAGGTCGTCCGGCGAGAGCCGCTCGTCCACCCCGTCATCCGAGAGCGACACCGCGAGAACGCCGTGCTGCTGGCGCGTTGACCGGGTGGACTCCACCACCTCCGCACTCCACCCGAGCAACCGCGCGACCTCAGCGGAAGTCGGCAGACGTCCGCTGCGTTGCTGGAAGATGTTCTCGGCCCGGCGCAACTGGTGGCATTGCTTCAGGCGGTCCACCGGGACGCGCACGGCGCCGCCGAGATCGCCAGCCAGTTCGCCCAGGCGGCGACGCACCCACGATTCCGCGAAGGTCAAGAAGCGCGCGCCGACGGCCACATCGAAACGCTCGAACGCCTCGATCAGCGCCATGTTGCCCTCCGCGACGAAATCCTCGAACGCCACGCCCGGCGTCTGCCGCCACGCTTTCTCCGCGAGCGGCCAGACGAAGCGCAGACTGCGTCGCAGAATCTCCTCGCGCGCCGTCTCATCGCCCGCGGACGTCCAGCGCGTGAAGAGGGCACGCTCCTCGTGCACCGACATCGCCGGCGCACGATCGAGCGACGACTGGAACTGGGTCATGGCCGACAGGTCCGCCACACGGCCGCCCATCGCACGTGACTTCTCCACACGCATGTGCAAAACCCTCCAGAACGGGGAAATCCCGTCTGGAGGGAGAGGTGTACCGACCGGATTCCGCGCACCGGCGATCCACCGCCCCGCTTGGAAAGGACTGACACGCCGCATGGACGACCGACCGAGGCCCACGATGCCCCTGCACCGCACGGAGGGCGTTCTTCTCGCGGAACGCGCCACGGCAGGTCGTGGGATGCCGCGCCGGTGGAAGGAGTGGCCTACCTCCGGCGGGGGCCGCTGGCCGCCTTCATTTCCTCGGCCACCTCAAGCACCTCGCGGGGGACACGGTGCCCCGTTACCGGCATCGTCGTGACGGCCTCCGCGAGTGCCTGCGCCCGTTCCACCCGCGCGCGCGTCGCCAGCACCTCGGCCAGTCGGCCGGTCACCTGATCGTGGGACTGCCACCGCTGGGCGGCCATCTGGACGACCGCGATCATGTCCGAGCGCAGGTGCTCCGGCATCATCGCGACGTCGGTCCCGGGCGCCACCACGAAAGCCTTCTGCGCACCGATCGCAAGCGATGCCGGAGCAGTTCCCGATCGCACTGAGGAGACAGTGACGATCTCGTCATCCTGCAGGGACTCCGTAGCGCGCAGCAACGAATCCGCCGGAATCATCGCGGGCATCGCATCGAACGCGCCCTGGTGCGTTACGGCGCTCAGCGTGAACTCTCGTTCGCCGTTGAAGCCAAATCCGAGCACGCGCAACGTGGCCCGCTGGTCCATCACGTCGCCAACGCCCTGCACCGCAACCGCCGGTCGCTCCGTGTCCGGTCGATCGAGAAAGACTGCGGCGTAGACGCCCGCCTGCGAGCGCAGTAACCCCGGCCGCCAGGCGGCGAGTCGCTGCATCGACTCCGCCAGCGCCTTGATGTCGGCGCCACGCACCCCCGCCACCCACTCCGTCGCGGCACCAATGGTCGCCCCTCGCTGCGCCACCGCATCGAGCATCGTCACCACGCGTGGCAAGTCTTGCATGGCTGGCGATCGGTCGGCAATCTCCACGCCCGGAAAGTGGATCACGGTATCGTCCTGCACCGAGGCCCGTTGGACCATCGGCATCAGGGCCTCCGCACGCGCCTGGTCGCAGTACCGCGCCTGGAAGCCCTCGATCGCGTAGAGGCGCGACACCGCTTCGCGCGTGACAACCGCCCGATCCGGCCGCTCCGCGAAGAGATCCATCTGCACTTTCACCGAGGACGGGACCACCAAATCGCCACGGACGGCCCGTCCGATCTGTGCAAGCAGAGGGGACTCATCGCGACCCGCGCGCGTCTCGGCACGCCATTCGTGCAACGTCCGCGTGCCGCCGTGGGCCTGCGCGAGCGGCAGGAGGATGTCATCGATCAGCCGGCCACGCGCCGCTTCGTTGTGGGCATGCGCACGCAGCAAGTCACGGACCGCTGCGCGACCGGCCGGCGTGTGGATCAGCGAAACGTCGCCGACCATCTGCTCGACCGCCATGCGGCCTTGTTCGCGGCCTGCGATAGCCATCGCCGCGCGAAAGACCGGAGTGCTTGACGCCATGGCCATCTTCAGCGCTCGCTGCGCCAGTTGGTTGATGGCGCGCCAGCGCATCGCTGCCGGTTCTGCTCGCGACTGCTCGAGCGTAGCGAGAAGCGAGGGATCGATGTCCACCAGCGTCCTGCGTACCGCTGCGTCGATCTCGCGCTCAACCTCGCTCCCCGCCGCGGCGATTCGATTCCAGCGTTCCTGATGCGGGTCCTGCGCGTCCTTCACCTCGGTCACGTCGAAGGACGCCCACAACTCCGCCTGTCCCACGAGCGACGCAAGCGCCTCCACTACCTTCGCCCGCACTGCCAGCGACGCGTGGACCATCACGCCATCCACAAGTTCGACGAACGCGTCTGTCTCCATGCCCTTCACGGAAGCGAGCGCCCGCAGCTGCGTATCGCGGCCGGCGCTCGCGGCAAGCAGGCTGGCGGCGAGCAGCTGGCGCTTCGGAAGCACGACCACATCGCTAGCCAGGTTGCTCCGCTGGCCTGGCGCGCGTTCGCCTCCCTTTGAGACCACCCAACTGCTGCCCACGACGCCGACCGCCCATCCATCGTGGGTGAGCACGACGCCCTGGTTTGCTGGCCCGAACGGTCGATGTGCATCCGCACCGTACGCCTCAAGGGCCGTCCAGTCGTCAACGATCTGCGGCACGCCGAAGGCATGATCGAGTGTTCCACCCTCCTGTGGCGCCTGCACAAACTCCCCGGTCGGCCGATTCCAGCCCGGCAATGGCGTCTCGTGAGGAAACGTCGGCACATCACGAGCGCCACGCGCCGTGTCGAGCCGCAGGCAGCGCGATTCCACGGTGATGCCCACGTCGCCCGGCACGCGGGACGAACGGTCCACCTTCCCCTGCAGCTTCTGCAGACGCAGGAGGATGTCCATGCTCGACGTCACGACCGCATGCCCGTGCAGCGCCGGCGGGAACGGTCCCTCGGCGACCAGCATGCGCACGCGCATGGCCGGTTCCTCACGCGTCTGCCCCGCGAACTGACCAGCCATGATCAGGTGCTGGCCAGACGGGTCGACGCCAAGAGTCACGTGGTAGCGTCGCGCATCGGTCTCTCGAACGAGCAGCTTCTCCAACGCCGCAAACCGGCCCGCAGCATCCGCGAGCCGGTCGGCCGACACGTGCAGCGTCATCAACTCAGGCATCGAACGGGCCAGCTTCGGCCGTGAAGACGGTCTTGGCGAAGGAGCGCCAGGGCAGGAGGTCCGGATCGCGCTCGCCCATGGCCGTCGCCAGCGTCGGCGTGATCAGCGTGATCAGCCAGTGACCACCCATGGAACCGGGCAGGCTCGAGTCGAAGCTGAACGCGCGACCGCGCATCACGGCGCCGACTTGGCGTCCGTTGCGCGGATCCTCGAGGAGCACGGGAACAAACGGCCGCTGCAACGCGCCCGTGTCCGCGAGGCCCGCCTCGACGACGTGCGCCAGCAGATAGCCTGCCTCGCCCGGCGTCAGCCGATCTGCGGTCGCGCCCACGACGCTCGCCTGGAGACAGTCGATCGAACCCGGGTGTCCGAGGGTCACGACACACGCAGAACCCGGCCGATCAACAGCGGTTACGCGCTTGAGTGCAACGGGATCGAACGGCAGCGTCGGCATGGCATCTCCGTCAGGGTCTCAATGGCTCCTGACGAGAGCATAGGGCCCAGACGGGCTGCTCGCACATGCGCTCGCATGGACGTTGCATCGGGGGAGTAAGGTCCATCATGCCCGCGACGTCGCCGCGTGGCAGCCGTCACGCGGATGCGCGCGTGCCGGACGCCAATCCTGTCGCCGCCGCCAGCTCGAGGCGCGCCTGCAGGGCCCCCCACCGCACGTCTCGCTCGCCTGCCTTGATCGCGATCGCCAGCGCACGCGGCGTCGTGGCCACCACCACCTCTCGCTTGCCGCGCGTGATGGCCGTATAGAGCAGGCAGCGCTTGAGCATGACGTAGTGCGACGTATGCAGCACAACGAAGCACTGCGGGAACTCGGAGCCCTGGCTCTTGTGGATCGTGATGGCCCACCCCGGGTTGAGCTGCCGCAGCATCGCACCCTCGTAGATCACACTCCGCGCGCGGCCGAACGGACTGAAGTCGAGCGCGACACGCTGCTCGCCCACCTCCCGCACGACGGCCATTTCGCCGTTGAACGTCCCGAGGAAGCGGTTGTTCCGCGTCACGATCACCCGGTCGCCAACGCGCACCTCGTAGCCATCGGCCAAGATCGGGCCGGGCGTGCCCTGCGGGTTGATGTGCGCCTGCACCAGCCGGTTCAACTGCTGGGTCCCGAGTGCCCCGCTCTTCATCGGCGCGAGGACCTGGACGTCGAGCAGTGGATCGGCGCCGTGCGTCATCCAGACGTTGAGCGCACGCCGCACATACTGCTGTCCCCGGGCACATTCGGCCGTCCGCCGCTCCTCGTCAGACACCGGCGGCCGCCACTCGCCATCGTCGGCCACGGGCGGCAAGGAGAGGTCGATGAAGTTGAGATCACGCGCCGCATCGCGCCCGGTGATAACCGGCACCGTCCCAGCGAGCATGCCATGCGCCACCTGCACGATCGCGCTGCCCTTCGCCTGCCGATGCGGCTCCGTGAGGCGTGTCACCGGCACGCAGTCGGCCGCGAGCATGTCCGCGAAGACCTGTCCGTACTCCACGGACGGCAACTGGTTCGCATCGCCGACGAACAGCACGCGCGTGCGCGCAGGGTCAATCGCCGCCAGCAACCAGTCGGTCAGGCTGAGGCCCGCCATCGACCATTCGTCAACGATCACCAAGTCCGCCGCCACCGTCGCCACCCGTGCCGCACGCCAGCCGCCCAGCAAGTCGTGGACGGTCGTGGCCGTGCGCCCCGTGAGGAAGGCCAATCGCTGCGCCGCTTTGCCCGACGGCGCGGCAAGCTCGACGATCAGATGTTCCGACACGGCCGCGCGCACGATGCTGCGAACCGTCGTGCTCTTGCCCGTGCCCGGGCCACCCGTGACCACGGACAGTCCGGCCTCGAACGCGCGCCGCACCGCCGCGCGCTGTTCGTCAGTCAGCCGCTCGTCGGCGCACACCCGTTCGACCGCCGCCGCCAACCGTGGCGAGACCGAGAAGGTGCGTGACGCAAGCCGCTCAATCGCCGCCGCCACGGAACATTCGAAGGCAAGCGCGTCCGGCGTGTAGAGCAAGGCGTGATCTTCTCGCAGCGCCCCGCGCGCGACCGCCCCGTCGATCGCCGCATCGACGACGGTGTCATCATCGAGACCTAGCAACGCCCGCATGCCTTTGCGGAGCGCGAGGCGTGGCACGCCGGTGTGCCCGGACTCCTGCAACGCTTGCAGGGCGGCCGTCGCCCCCGCCATCACGCGACTCGGATCGCTCGGTGCTACGCCAAGATGGCGCGCAATCCGGTCGGCGGTCAGGAAGCCTACGCCGTCGACTTCCATCAGACGATACGGAGTCAGCCGAACGACCGATTCGACCAAGCCCATGCCGAACTTACTCACCACCGCCTTCGCCAGCCGCAGGGTGAAGCCGTGACTCTGCAACCGGAGCAGCGGTTGGAGCGCCTTCTGTTCGTCGGCGTGCGCGACAAACGCGGCCAGGATCTTGTCCTGCCGCTTGTGCGAACGCTCGACCGCTTCGACGAGCTGCGGTTGGTCCACAAGGAGGCGGAATACCTCAGGACCGAACTTCGACACGAGGCGCTCGGCCGTCTTCGGACCGATGCCCTTGAAGATGGGATTGGCCGCGAGGTAGCGCACACACCCTTCCGCCGTGACCGGCAGGGTCGGTTCGATCTGCGTCGCCTGAAACCGCAGTCCATGTGTGCGATGCGTCTCCCAGGATCCGAGAAAGCGCGCCGCGAGCCCCACCGCTGCACCCGGCAGGGTGCCGACGACGGTGGACATGAGCGTCGGATCTTCCGCACGCGAGACCCGCAAGACGGCGTACTGCGTCGCCGGGTCGACGAACGTGATGCGCTCAATGACGCCACTCAGGGCTTCATGGGGTGCGCTGGGCATCGGGGGAGTCTGCGACCCGCGAGGCGCGCACCGGCCATCCGTGGCGGACCGCTACGGCAATGGACGGCGCCGGAACTTGTCGTAGGCCGCGCGCGCCGCGTCGTCGAGGGGCGCCACACCGGCACTGGCGGGCTGCCCAGCCTCGCGGAACCACTCAAGGGCCTCGCGCGAGCGCCCCGCCTCGGCTGCCATCGCCCCAAGGCGCGCACGCGCGATGAGCCGGTCGGGATGGCGCGCGTCGCTGGAGATCACACTGTAGACCGCCGCGGCCTGATCCCGCTGCCGCTCGCGGAGCAACAAGTCCGCGTACTCCAGCCACACCGCGCGCGCCGCACCGAACCGCCGGAAGGCCTCACCGTAATCCGCGAGCGCGGCGGCCGCCTTCCCCTGAACGCGCCGCACACGCGCCCGACGCGCCAGCGCCTCCCACACGGTCGTGTCCGCTTGCCACGCGATGGTGAACCACGTTTCCGCGTCCGACAACTTGCCCGCTCGTTCTGCGAGCCGTCCCTGCCAGTACCGAAGCGTTCCCACGAATTGCGGCCGCGTCTTCTGGTCCCCGAGCCGCGCCACGGCGGTCTCAACCGCCGCCCACTGCCCCGCGGTCCCCGCCGCGTTCAGCGCCGCGAACGCCGCAGCCTCACCGTGCGCCCGCCAGACGTGGGTCCCCACGCCGAGCGCACCGACGATCCCAACGAGCACAACCATCGCTACGGCACCGCCTGTCAGCGTTCGCCGCCGGCGTTCGCGATACTGCTGCACCGCGCGGGCACGCGTGCGCCGCTCGGCCGCACTCAGTGTGGTGCGCGGGGGCGCGTACTTCCCCACCGCGACGAGGTGCGCGAAGCGATGCTGCGCCGCCTTCGTCGCGGCAGCCGCCGCCTCGACCGTCGGCACCGGTGCCAGTCCGGCGAGCTGATTCACTTCAGCGATCTTCCGACGCAGCACCCCGTCCTTCGGGTTGATGCGCTCCGCCATCCGCAGCGTCTCGAGCGCACACTCCAGATCGCCGGCAAGCACGAAGCTCTCCACTTCCGACATGATCCCGTCGAACAACGCGGCGTCGTGCGCTTCCATCGGTACGCTCATAGCCGTAGGGTAGCGCACGGCGGTCGGAAGCGTCGGCCGGCCCGTCGGAGACCTATCCTCTGGGTACCTCCGTCCCGCTCCTATGCCGATCGCCCTGCTGACCCCCGACCGTCAGAACGCCGTCCAGCACGCCTTCCTTGAGGAGCGCAACTTCGTGTGCGCGACGAACGGCACGCCGGCGTGGCGTCGGACGGTGGCCGAACAAGTCGAGCGCACCGTGCGCGCCGGCGACCCGACCCTCCACGACTCCGACCCGCTGCTGGCGTACATCCACGACGAGGCGTCGATCGATGAGCTCGAGTCCATGCTCCTCGCTGAACGGCTCCTCCAGTACTGCACCACGGGCGAGGCCGCATGAACCCGGCCAATCGTGTCTCCGGCCTGCACCCGGTCAGCGACTTCGCGGGACCAGACCCGCTGCCGCACTCGACGCCGGCCGACGCCCTGCGTCGCGCGTCGCTCTTCACGCCGGCCGAAGACGGGCAGGCAACCTCTTGGCGCACCGGCCTCTTTGGCGCGTCCGGCCTCCCGACGGACGAACCCGCGCCGTCAGACGAGCCTGTTCCGCGCACCACCGAGCCGAGTCACGCCGTCACCGATCCGTTCGCGGATGGCGTGGCCGACCATACCGTCGCCGGCCGCCGCCGCTTTCTCGCGCGCCTGACGGCCACCCTCGGAGCGGTCGCCGCCGTGGGCGGAAGTATCGCACTCGTTCGACACGCCGTTCAGACCCCGCGTCCCACATCGGCGGCCGCGCTCGGCGCCACCGCCGATGGCGTGACGCCTTCGCTGTTTACCACGGTGGCGCCAGCCCTGGACGCCCTGCAGGCGGCCGTCCACGCACGTCAGGACGATCGGGCAACCGGCATCAACCAAGCCCTGCAAACGCTGCTCTACGCGGTCGCGGATCAGCCTGGCATTTCCGTCGGCGCCGTCACGCAGTTGCGGGTGCTCGAGGTGGAACGGGCGCGGCTCGTCGGGGATTCACACGCGGAGCGCTCAACCATCGAACTGCTCGCCAAAGACACGGACGACTACCGCAGCATGCTGCGCGCCCAGAGTCTCCTCGCCTACGCCAAGCGGACAAACGACTTCGGCGCCCAGGTGCAGATCCGCAGCGACGTGGCCTCCTTGTCGATGACCGGCACCTCAGCCACCACGCCCCTGACGGTCACGGACGAAGCCGCGATCCTCCGGACGATCGGGGCCGCACGCGGGACCATGGCGCTGTTTCATCTTTCGCCGGAAGCGCAGGACGCATACCTCGAAACGCTGCAACTCTCGGCTGGCGCGCTCGGCCGTGCGACGTATGCGCCCGTCGCGCTCACCGCTCAGGCGGCGCACGACCAGCTAGTGCAGGACCGGCAACGACTCGCCGTCAATCGGCCCCCGTTGGCAGGCACCGGAGCGACTCGGCGCTAGGTCGCCTGAGCGAACGACCGCGCCTTCCCCTATCGCAGAAGGCATGGCGCTCCCGTTCATCCGCACTCGTCCGTGGGTCTACGCCACGGTCCCCCTCCGCCGCGCACGCCGCAGCGAGGCGGTGGCCGCGCGTCGCGCACGTCGTTGGGTGGGAGTGGCGCTCCTGGCGCTGGTCGTCGGCACGCCGTTCGTTGGATGGCCCGCGGTTGGCGCGGCGTTCGTCGCCATCATGGTCGCCATCGATACCTGGCTCGCACGCATCCCGTTCATGCCGGCGCGCACGCTCACTCGTGCCACCCTGGCGACGCTGCCGCGCATCCTGCAGGACGCGGCGAAGGAGCCGCCGACCCCGCCCGTCCCGCCGCCTCTGTTGGATCGTCGCGCCCGTCGGTGCTAAGCGCCGCCGAAAACGAACTTGAGCACATGCCAGATGACCCAACCGATGCCGTAGAGGATGTAGAACCCGATCAGGAGTGTGACGAGTATCCCAAGGACGTACCCAAGCATCACACCGAGGCCGAGCCCAAAGAACGCGCCCAGAAACCCGCCAGCCTGGAATCCCATCACCAGCCCCCCAACGGCGCCGATGATCGCACCCAAGCCCGCAATAGGATTCCCGTCGCCTACTGCCGCCCACTCACTGAGGCCCGAACTCGCACCGCTCGCACCGCCAGCGCTCTCATTTGCACTCTCCTCATTCGCCGCCGGTCGGTGCGAAACACCATACGAAAACCCCGTGTTGTAGATCTCGTTCTCACGGAGATTGAGCGAGACGCCCTTCGTCAACGAGTGGAGCACCTCGTCACCGAAGTCCGCTCGCTGACCGTCGTGCACGCCCGCCGTGTAGATCCTGTCGTCCCGTGTCTTACCATCCGGCATCGTGGACCTCCGCGACTTCGCGAGACGCTAACCAGATTAGCCCGCGCTCATACAGCCCAGCTGTTCGCCCCAGCGCCAAGACGCCGCCCGCAACGCCTCGATGCAAGCGGTCACACGCGCCAACGACACCCCTGACGGAACCGATCGCCGTCTGGCGCGCGGAACACACGCTGGCCGCACCGGAGGCGACATGCCTGTGTGCTACCCTCGCATCAACGCCGTCTCAGCGGGTCAGGTTCTCGAAACGGATCGATGACCAATCGTCGTCGTCGATGTCCGTCGTGTGTTCGCCGCTGACTTCGCCATCCGCTTCGTCCCACGACGCCCGTCCCGACTCATTCCAGTCGGTATAATGCGTCGATCCTGACTCATCGTTGCTCCCGGAGCCGCCACTCTTCTCATCGGGCACTTCTTGATCGCCCGAGTCCGATGGGCCCCACTTGTCGTCACTCATCGCGCCTCCAGTCAGTATCAGCACGTGCGCGCGCAGGACACCAACCCTTGCACACCCTGACATACAGTGCGCGTTCAACGTCGGCGCGTCAATCGCTGTGGATGGTCAGTCGCGCAGCCGGAGTCCCGGGCTTCGAAGGGTCAGCCTCCGACGTCCGGCTTGGGAAACATCTCCAGCCCTCGTGCCATTCGACGCAGCCGAGTGCGATCGCCAAGCAGCCTCGTGCACGTCTCGCAACGTTTCAGCGGCCGCGCCTCTGGTGACTCGCTCGAACGACCGGCGCTACGGTTTCGTCAGCCGCGGGACCGGCAGGCTCCCCAGGACGTCCACGCCAATGATGCGCGGCGTTGTGGAAGCGGGTGCTGCGCGTGACGGCAGCGCAGCAGGGACGGAAGGCACCACGACAGAATCCGCCCCACCCGCCGCGTCGTCCCGCGCGACGTCTCGCGGCGTGTCGACGTCTGCACGCAGCGCCGGCGTCTGGTCCCACAGGCGACCGGTTTCCCGTGCGCCACCCGCTGCCATGCTCGCAAGGCGTCCGGCGTACTGCACGCCCAGCAGGCGAAGCGACACGGTGCACTGCGCCGTCCCGCGTACGGACGTGGCGGAGATACGGGGAAAGTAGCGGTCGAGAACGTACGCGCCGGGTTGCCGCGCGTCGAAAACGAGCAGGTCCGAGGCGCGCGGAGCGGTTGCCGCGGTGTCCGCCCACGGATTGGGAAGCCAGTCATCGAGCTCAGGCATCGCGATCGGCGAGATCGACCCGCGCACGCGGCGGCCTGTCGAGTCGGGCTGATCCGACACGGCGTACACAGGAAGCGCTCGCGGTACCGCGCCAAGATGGTGCAGACGCCACGTGGCCCGCACAGAATCGCGCACCATCGGACATCCCTGCACCTGGAGCACGCCCGTTCCGCCGGCGGGGATGGTGACCACGTAGCGCAGGGTGACGGTCACCGAGCGACTTGGATCGAAGTCCGGATCCGTCGGTGCTCGCCCGGCCCGATCCGCCACAATGCGATCCGGCACGAACTCCGTTCCGAACCTCGGGACCGAGTGCTCCGCCGCCTGCGGGGACACCACCGCACGGCGCACGGCCACCGGCTCCGGACGCACGACGGGGCGCATTCCCGACTGCGCGCACGCGGCAAGGACGAGGGCGACAAGTATGCCCCTGGCGCGCATCAGGCGCGCTCCACACGCGGCCAGCAGGAGGCCACGAGGACATCGACATACAAGAGCACCGCGATGCCGGTCACGGCAACACGCATCCACCCGTGCACCACGAAGACGAGCCCGGACAGTCCGAGCAGGCCGCACAGTACGCCCATCACCGCCAGGAAACGGACGCGACGTGGACGCCCGTACCCCGGATGGAAGCGCCACCACCGCGACGCATCGCGTGCGTCGTGAGCGTGCCGCATCCACTGCAGGTGCGTGAGCAGCACGGCCTGGCCGGCGAGCCACACCAGCGGACCATGGGCTGCCTGCCACCCGTTGACGAGGATCGCCCCGCACACCCCGAGCGATCCCGCGAGCGTCCCGGCGTGCACGCGACCCCACACGTCCACCGCGGTCATGTCACCACCCGGGTGGCCAGTTCGCCGCGCACTCGCTGATGCAGTTCCACCGCTTCAGCGAACGCACTCGCGCCGGGATGCCGCTTCCGGATCGTGAGCAGGTCGATCGCCGCGCGACGCGGATCTGCGAACGACCATACAAAGAGCTGCGCGCGCCGCAAGAGCGCCCGGGCCGCCAGTTCGGGCTCATCCTCGCGTTCGATCAGGGCGTCGAGCCACACCAGCGCACTCTCGGGCAGCGCCACCTCATCAAGGGCGTAGATCTCGGCGACTTCCAAGAACAGGGCAACGTGCCGATCCGGATCCTCCTTGATTCGCCCAACGAGCGCGTCCAGCGCATCCTGCCACCGGCGCTGTCCCACGAGGTCGATCCACGGCGCGTCGTCGACAATGACCGACACATCGCGCCCCCGCCACAAGATCACCAGGACGACGACGAGCGCCGTCGACCAGAGTGCCCACGGCGGCACGCGCACGCCAACGAGCGCCGTCCATTGCGCGCGAAAGAGATCCGCCGCGATCGCGGCCCCCATCACCAGCAGGCTCACGGTCAGCGCTGACGGTGACAGGGTCGTCCGGGACTCCGGACGCCGCGAACGCGGTCGGGCAGCCATGCCGAGAGGTTAGCGCGCGCGCCGCGGGTTGGTTGCCGCGCGCTCCGGCGCGGCGACGTCGGTGTGGAAGGCCGAACGCGGAAATCCCGTCATCTCACTGAGCAACATCTCATAATGGAGGCGCACCGCTGGCCGCGTCTCGGCCGACAGCAGTGGCTGGATCCGCTGCTGCACCCACAGTTCCCGCGCATGTGGTCCGATTTCGTGCAGTCGAAGCAACTGCCACTCGAGCGGCTCGCGCGCGTACGCATCGATCGGCAGGACCGCGTCCTTCCACTGCGTGACGCCGTCCGGATCAGCGACCGGCAGCACACCAGCAGTCCCGCCCGCACGTTGCCAATGGCGGATGGCGTGGAACGTCGATCGTTCATCCGCTTCCTGAGACCCGGTGACGAAGATCAATTCTCGCGATGTCCCCATCCAGTGCGCGGGCCGTCCCATCCCCCGGACTGTCGAGGCGA
Organism: Gemmatimonas sp.; assembly: GCA_013822425.1. GTDB lineage: Bacteria > Gemmatimonadota > Gemmatimonadetes > Gemmatimonadales > Gemmatimonadaceae > PNKL01. The sequence continues at coordinate 22,830 of PNKL01000019.1, read as the reverse complement.
CCACCACGCGCGGCAGACCGTCCGCACGCAGCCGGAGCGCCGCCTGCACGCTGGGTGCCGCAATCCAGGGCGCCGGCGCGCGCCGTTCCTCGGCCGTCGCCAGCGGTAGCAGGAGCGGCATGGGTTCGAGCAGCTCGACCTGACCCAGATACGTCGCTTGCGGTCGCGACCAGGGCGTCGCCGTCCATGGCTCGACCGTGAGCCCCAGCAGCCGTCGATCCTCGGCGGAGTGGTGATGCGGCCAGATCAGGGCGCCATCGAAGGTCGCGAGCGCGGTCGCCACGTCCTCGCTGCCGTGCGACCGAAAGGCCTCGTGCAACGCGCGGGGCCACGCCTGGACCAGCGGCGTCAGCTGCGCCACGCGAACCACGCCAGGAATGAGGCCGTGCGCCGTGTCCGGTCCGCACCCAGCAGCCCGCAGCGCGGCCTGCAACGAAGCGTCTCCGCCCGCACGCTCCCAGAGCGCCGTTCGCGCCTGGTCGTAGAGCGCCGTCAACCCCTCGCGCAGCAGGGACACACGCGAGCGCGCCTGCGGGGTGGTCGATTCCACGGCCCCCAGATCCACGCCAAAGGTGGCCGCGAGGTCGCGCACCGCCGTCGGAAAATCGACGTTCCGGCGCAGTATCGTGTAGTCCACAATGTCGCCGTAGCGCCCATGGGCGGGACACGACGTATTGTAGCAGGTGTACTTGCCGATCGACGTCAGAAACGCGAAGTCGCGGTCCTTCGACTTCCCCTCGCCGTGGAAGGGACATACCGCGCGACCGCTCCGATCCAGCGTGAGCTCCTCCGCCAGCATCTGCCGGAGCCGGTGCGGCTCGCGTAGCTGCTGCAGTGCGCTCTCGGCGAAGCGCCCCCGTGGCGGTGACCGCTCCACGCGCGTCCCCGCCGACGCCATGCTAGCGCCCACGGCCATGAATCGGCCGAACATGCGTCGCGTCGTCGCGCGCCGCCCGCATCCGGTCGGCCAGTTCCTCGTCCACGACGGCGACCGATCCCTCTGCATCCGCGCGCACGCCAAACAGGGCCTCCGGTGCGGAGTTGGCCCATGCGACGACGGTGTCCAGGGGCTCGCCCACGACGCGACTCACCTCGCCGACCGGCATCACCACGTCGTCCACCGACTGCCGCGAAAGCAAACTCACCGCCAGCGCGTGGTGGCGCGGCAATCGCTCGAGCGCCAAGACCCCCAATGGCATGCGCGGATCGAGGTCGAACGGCTGCATGTCGAGCGACGCACGTTCGTCTTCGATCAGGTCCCCGAGCGAGCGGCCATCCTCATCTTCGGCCACCGGGGAGTCCAGGGAGTCTCCAAACATCGCGCGTTCCTGCTCGCGAATGCGTGGCACGTCACGCGCCTCGTAGAGGTAGCGATCGGTGGTCGCGACGCGATTGCCGTCCGCCTGTCGCCGTTCCACCACGATCTGCGTCATTTCCGCCGCCAGCAATGCGTCGGTCACCGTCTCGCCACGCGCGCGCAACCGCTCCTCGGCGAGCCGCAGGTGCCGCATGGAGATCCGTGCGTCCGCGCCGACGGCGACGGGTGCGCTGTGCTGAAAGAGAAACTCGTCGAGCTTCTTGTCGACCTCGTTGCCTGCGAAGGTCACGAACTTCACCGGCTCGTCCCCCGAGACCAGGAGATTCGGATCGTACCGCTCCAGCGACGAGAGCATGCCCTCATTCGCCAGCGCGACACAGTCCATGAAGATCTCCCCGAAGCTGTTGCTGTCGTACCGGCCCTGGCCAGGCCGCAGTCCGCGACTCGAGAGGAAGCGGTTCGTCTTGTGCACCACGAAGCCCTGGTTCCCGAGGATGATCTGGTCGCGCAGGACCGTGCCCTCGGGACCGGCACGCCCCTCGGCGTCCAGCACGCGGTACTGCCGGCACAGCGCCAGCGTCTGGTCAGGACTCAGCCGCGGCATCTTGCGCAGACTCACCTGGTACGCCTCAAAGCCGGAGCGGACGCGCGAGACGTCCTCCTCCCCCAGCCGACGCGGCGTCTTTGCCGTCTTCTTTCGGGTCACCCGTCACTCGTGAGAACAGACTCCCAGAGAATACGGGGCCTGACGGGCTGTCTGGCTTGCTGCAGCGTGGCGGCTTTCGAAACCAGCGGCCGCGGGGCCGATCTCACGTCGCACCTCGGCGAGCGAGGCGTGCGAGGCGTGCGACTCCAGATTCCGTTGCTTCAAACGCGCAGACACCGAGCACAGCCTATGCGCGCAGCTCGGCGAAGAGCTGTCGCGCACGCGGACTCTGTGAAATCCGTTTCTTCGCCTGCAACTCCAGGCGGCGCACCCGGTCGCGACTGGTCTTCAGTTCGGTGGCGATCTGCTCGTACGTGCGCTGCACTTGACCCCGCAGGCCGCAACTCAGCGTAAGCACCAGCGCTTCCACTTCGGGCAGTTCCGCCAGGAGATCGTCAACGATACGCCGCAACTCAGCGCGCTCCGGGAGGAGGTCCGGCGCAAGGTAGGTACCCTGCGCGATCGACGACTCCAATGCGTGATCGTCCTCCTCGTGCGTCGCATCCAGCGACACGCTGTCCGTCGTCAGCCACCGCGCTTCCTCGACTTCTGCGAGCGTGCAACGCGCGTACTCCGCAACTTCGTCCAGCCGCGGGGCACGGCCCATCAGGTGTCGCAGCCTTTCCTCGGTCGCCATGATCTTCTGGATCGCCGTCGCCCGATAGACCGGCGCTCGCACGGTGGTGGAGTGCTGCAACGTGAATTCGCGGAGCTGGCGCTCAATCCAGTACGCCGCGTAGGCGCCGAACGGCACGTTCCGCGACGGGTCGAAACGATCTGCGGCAGCAATCAGCCCCTCGTTGCCAGCCTGTACCAGATCGAGGATGGCCAGCGGGGGCCGGTGATAGCGCCTCGCCAGCTTGAAGGCGAGGCCGAGATTCGACTCCACCAAGCGGTTGCGCGCTGCGATATCGCCGGCCTGCGCCCGTCGTCCCAAGGCCTGTTCCTCGGCCGCCGAGAGACGCGGCAGCGCGGCAATGTCACGGCGATACGCCGCTTCGCTGTCGGTTCCGGTCGGGACGGTCGGGCTCGTACTCGCCACGCGCACTCTCAACGTGAGGGTCTGCTGATAGCGTAGTGTGCCGGTCGTGAATTGGTCGCGTCTGTCCGACCTCCCGAAACGCCAACCGGCCCGACGCGACGTCGGGCCGGCCCTTCCCGTGGTGCCTTAGGCAGCGACGACGGCGGCGCTGTACCTCTCCTTCACCTCGTTGATGACCTTCCGCACGGCTGGCTCGTCGAGGGACTTGTCGAACGCCGTGTTACGGTACACCTGCGCCTGCTCCCGTGGGATCTTCCCGCCGCGCTCGACCGTCCCGATGGCGACCAGCAGATCCCACAGCTCCTCGTGAGCGGCCGTCGCGGCCTCAAAGCCCCGGTACGCGGCCGAACGCGCGACCTGGCCATTCGCGATGGGGAGCACATGGTCCTTGAACGTGAACTCCGTGACCTTCTGGCCCCGCTTGAGCGACTCGTAGCGCGACTTCTCCACCTCGATCTCCGTCTGGCTCACCTTGCGATAGACGAAGTCGAACAGATGGCCGAACTTCCGCATCGACACGCCGGCCCGCGCTTCGGAGTTCTCATCCGAGAGATCCATCCCCCTGAACTTCCGACGCTCTTCGGCCGTTGCCAGCACGACGGTGTCGACGTCCGTCAGGAGCCGAAGCGCCAAGCCAACCTCCTTGGACCGGCGCGCCAGGTCGGCGTGCGCCTTCTGCGTCGCAATCTTCCCTTCCCGGCTTGACGAGGATTGCCCTTCCGACGACTGATCGAGGCCCAGGTCGTGCACCTCGCGGTCCCACAGGATCGTGAAGCCGTCGATGATGAGCGACTTGTACCTTCGGAACCAGGGGTCCGTGACGAAATCCTTGAGCGCCGCCACGAGTTCGTCGAACGAGTTCACCGGCGCCTGATCGAAGTTCGCAGGGAAGCGGTCGTGGAACGCCGCTACGCCCTTGTCGGCGTCCAGCACCAAGGCGGGTCCCGGCATGAAGCCGGCATCGTGCGTCTTGCCGGTCTGGGTCGCTCCGTAGGAGAGCAACTTCGGAACCTGCTTGAGTTGGCTGACCGGCTTGATCTTTTCTTTCAGACTCATGACATCTCCATCACGGGATAGGACGAGAGGCTACAGTTAGGTTCGAGCGCACGGGTGGGCCTGCCAAGACGACAACGGTGGCCCTCATACCACATAGGGTAGGGCGAAGCTTCGGTTCATGTTCGGTCACCGCGGTTATCGACGTCCGTGGGTAACGGGGCTTGGATCGTCCAGCCGGAACGCGGGCACTATGTCCCCCGTGACCGCCGCGGCGGACTGAGCGGGGGCACGACCGATCACGCGCTCGGCGAGCGTGGTCCGGCGATGATCCCTGTCGGCGGACGCGACGATCCGGTCGATGTCGCCGGGTGCCGCGACATAGACCGTTTCCGTCTTCGCGCGCGTGGCCGCCGTGTAGAGGAGACTCCGTCCGATCATGTACTCCGCCGCCTTCGGGTCCACGACGATCACCGCGACGGGCATCTCCTGGCCCTGCTGCGCGTGCATCGTGTCGGCGTACCCCATCACGAGGTCGCGCGCCTGTCGCGAACTGACGTCAACCTCGCGCCCCGCGAAGTCCACGAGCAGCACACGTTCGCGCCCTTTCACGTCGCGTACGCCGACGATCATCCCCCCATCGCCGTTCACGAGGTCGCGCTCCTTATCCGGTTCCTTCTGCACCACCGGGTCGCCCACGCGCAGGGGCAAGCCCCGCTGGTCCGTCTCGCCCGTGGGCTCGCCGTCGCGGTTGTGCAGCCATTGCAGCGCGGTGTTGAGCGACTTCGTCCCCAGCGGTCCCTCATGGACTGCCGTCATCACCCGGACGTCATGCGTGCCGTAGCGTGTCGTCAGCCCCTCCGCCACCTCGTAGACTCGGAGGGCCTCCGACGACAGCTCCGGCGCACCAGGCACCAGCAGGGATGGCGGCAAGGGCTTCCCCGCCGGCCGGCTTGCGATCGACACGAAGTGACTGTTGGCAACGAAGGAATCCTCATCGAGCGTGGTGTCCGCCAACGCCGCATCCATGCGGAGGTCCCGTCGCAGGTCGTCGTTCCACAGCAGGCCGTAGACGCTTCCCTGGATCGGCGCGAGTCCTTGGTTGATGCGCCGTCCGTTGATGCCAACGAGCGAAGTGAGGGCGGCCCGGTGCGGGGTGCGCAGGCGCCGGTGCACCAAGACCGTCTCGGGCGCTGACTCCGCGGCCGCTAAGAGGTCAAGGAACGGCTGACCGCGGCCCACCGGTCGGATTTGGTCGGCGTCGCCAACGAAACAGAGTGCGGTGCGTGCGCCGTGCTCCGCCGCCAGACGCAGCGTCTCCGCCACTACGTCATCGGTGAGCATGCCGGCCTCGTCCACCACGACCAGCCCTTCGGGCAGCTCACCCTTGGTTAGCCAGTGGTGGATCGTCGTCGCTCGCTGTGCCGCCGCCTCGCTAAGGCGGCGCGCCGCGTTGCCCGATGCCGCCGTGAGAGTGACTGGGACATTCGCAGCTCGCGCCGTGGCCACCATCGTCGCAATACAGTGCGTCTTTCCGGTGCCTGGGCCGCCAGCGATCAGCGTCGTAGTGTGCGTCAGCGCCGTCTCCACCGCGGCCCGCTGTTCGTCCGTGAGTGTGGACAGCGATCCGGGTGCATCGAGCACCGTCTGCACGTGCGCACGCCACGGCGGCTCCCGGCCCGCACGTGCCCGCAGCGCGGCCGCGATCTCGGCCTCCGCCGCGTACGCGGAGGGATGGTACCACCGGTCCTCCTCACGGATGACAAGACCCGAGGTGGCGGCATGCGCGAAGGCCAGGCGCATTGCGTCATCCGAAATGGTGACGTTCTCGAGGAGCCGGCGCGCGGTCCGTGCCACATCCTCTTCCGCCGAGTAGGCGTGGCCGGAGCGCTGGAGCCGCACGAGCGCCGCGGCGACGGCCGCACGCAGCCGACGCGGGTCATCCATCGCCACTTGGCTCCACCCGACGGCGGCCATCGCGCGATCGATGTCGGCGAACTCCACGCCAGACGCCGCCGTCGCCAGGTAGGGGTCTTCCACCACATCCAGCGCCCGCAGCGGCCCGAGACTCTCGACGACGCGCCGGACAATCGGCAGCGACAGGCCCACACCATGCACGGTCGCATACAGGGTCGGGCTCGCCCGATAGTCGCGCAGCAGCGTCTGGCGGAGCGCCAGCACGGCGTCGGCCTCGAGGCCCGCGAACTGTGCGGGATTCACCTGATCGCGCGGTGTCAGCACGAGCATCGTGGTGAGCGCCTCGACCCCGTGGCGCGCAATCAACGCTTCCGCCCGCCGCTGACCAAGGCGTTCCCCGAGCACGCGCTGTTCCGCGAGAAATCCCGCCATCGCCTCAGGGGTCGTTGGCGCCGGCACGTGCAATCCGTTCGCAAACACCCGCGAGGGATGCACGCTGTCGGTATTGGTGAGCAAGACCACCGGCTCGCCGTGTGCCTGGAGTTCGCGTACCTGCGCCCCAGACCACCCCGTGTCGCCGCTGAACTCGAGCGTCCCGTGGCCATCCGTGCGATAGAACGACCCCCGTACCCACGACCCCCGCTCGCGGTGCACCGCCCGGATGACGCCTGGCATCCGGTGCGAGAACTCCGTGCGGCGCGAACGATCCGGTGCGCTCATGGTGCGAGGATAGGGGATCGGCGGGCCAACTATGGCGCCGGACGCGGCATGCCGCGCCCACGGCCAAGACTGTCCCACGCGCCCGCCGCCATCTCGCGGTTGATTCGCAGGAGCAGCAGTCCGACGAGGGCCTCGCGGCGATCCTGGACCGCCCGCAGCACGTCCGCGCACGGTGGCTCGGGATCGGCGCGCACCGTCACGCTCGTCATCCCGCGCGACCGGCTGGTCACGACGACGTGAAAGGCGATCGCCGGCACGCGAGTCCCGTGACAGCGCACACCGCTCGCCACCACGGCACGCGCGGCCGTGCGGAAGACGCGCTGGCCATCCTGCACCGCGGCTTCCACCGACACCCGCTCGTCATCCATCGCGCGGACCGCGCGAACCACCACCTCGTACGGCGCGGCGATAACGGACGCGCGCACGGAATCGGGGTGTACTGGCAGCGCGATCACGGCCGCCAGGAGCGTCGGCCACAGCATCATGGTGTTCCTCCAGAATAGGCCCAGTACAGCGGGAGACCAACACAGGCGTCGAGGTCGCCGCTCGGACACTGCCGGCGACCGTATCGCTTGATCGCGCGCATCACCTTGAGGGCATACCCGCGCGCGTTGCCCGAATAGCCCTGCAACGTCAGGTCCCACCGTCCCCCGGACCGGCGCGCGAACACCGCCACCACGTGCGCGCCATATCGCACATTCGTTTCCGGGTCGCGCAGATCGGTACCGTAGAGACGTCCGAGAGACGGCACCCACACCTCTGGGCGGATCTGCAGTAGTCCGAGGGCTCCGATCCGCGACCGTGCGTGCGGATCGAGCCCCGACTCCGTCACCATCATGCCGAACAGCAGCGCCGGAGGCAGACGCCAGCGCCATGCTTCCGCTACCGCCGGGTACGCGGTCCGCTGCGCCAGGAACACGTCGGCGCCCGCGCCGATCAGGTCGTCGGCGAATTGCTGCACCTGCTCGCGGAAAAGCATCGCCGCGTCCGCTCGCGGCATCGCGGCGTCCGCCGGCCGGCCGACCATGCACACCGCGGCAAACATGGCCAGGAACCGCCAGCGGCCGAGCCGGGTCACGCGACCGCCAGGCGCTGCGCGAGCTCAAGCAGTTCCGGAATGGGCGACCGTACCGCGTCCGCGCCGGATCGCGCCACCTCGTCGCTGAGCCATGGCTGCGCGTCGCGGAGGAGCGCAGCGACGGTCTCGAGACGCCGCGCCTGCAGCGCACATCCAACCGCCATCTCGAGCGCGGCCAGTTGCAAGAGGGGCTCGCGCGTCTTGGCGATCTCGCCCGCCCGTCGGTACGCCTCCAGCGCGCGGTCCCACTCGCCCATGTCCTGATACGTTCGGCCAAGATCGAGATGCTCGCGCGGGTCGTTCATGCGCAGTTGCATGGCCGCCGCGGCGTGCAGGCCCGGCGCATACCCATCGTCGCTCACCGCGGCCTCGGGAATGACCGGGTCCAGCGGAACCGCGCGCGAGGTTGACACGGGCGACGGCCGCCCGGACGCGAGGACCTCGGTGCTGGGAACCAGCGTCGGCGCCGCGTCCATCGGATCAACGACATTCCCTGGCGTCGGTCCAACCGACGCTTCGACGTCCGGCACCGCACACACAGCAGGCAGGTTCGGCAGCGTCCACACCGTGCCCGGCGCGAGTTGCTGCGCACTGCGCAGCAGCAGGTCCGCGACGGACCGGTCCCCGCGCGCGGCGAACACACCGGCCGACTGGACTAAGCGGGCCGCAACGGCGTGGTCAGGATCAATTTCGCGCGCCCACCGCCACCACCAGAGCGTCAGGCCCGCATCCGGAACGCGACGTGACCCGAGAGCCTCCGCGAGCACGCCCAGCGCGCGCCGCAACGGGACCTGCCCCTGCCCCACCAGCAAACCGAGATACGCATGCACGCGTGCGACCGCGATCGCGGGCACCGCCACGCGACAGGCAACCTCTGCGATCGTTCCGTACACCGATACCGGAATGGGTGGCGCGGTCGTCGCCGCCATCAGAAACTCGTCCGCGAAGGCCAGCGCCGAGTCCTCGGCATGCACGTGCAAATGCCCCCGCATCGCCCGCTCCACCCAGCCCATCGCGTCGGCCCAACGATGTTCCGTCCACGCTGCCCGTGCGAGCGTCACCGCGCGCTGCGGATCACCGGCTGGCAGCGTCACCAGGGAGTCCGTCCACACGGCGTCGTACAACGTCACCGCACCGTCGTCGCCACCGGGTTCCGCTCTCGCCACGCGCACGTCCTCGGCCATGGCGATAGGGTAGGACGCGCGCCGTCCCGATGGTCAGGTCCGCGGCACCAGCACCGCGACGACCTCCCATCGCGCATCATCCGCGCGGGTTGCACGGTGCCACGTGCGTGCACTCGGCTCGAAGTACAACCGCCCCTCGAGATACACGGCGTGCCCCAACCCACCTCCGGCGGTGGCCTGCGTGTCGAACCCCACCGCGCGGAACGCGTCACCCCCATATCGCGCGCGATGGAGATCCGCGTACTGCTGGAATGCGGTGCCCCAGATGGTCCGTACCGTGACGCCGGCACGCTGGAGCAACGCAACCACCTCGCGAGCGGTCATCGGCTCGTCCCCGGTGCGCGCGATCACGTCGGCCACCGGCTGACGCAGCGCGAGTGCGGCAGCGACCTGGCCGCAGAGACCGGGTCGCGCGTCCTCGGGTCGCACCAGGCGCTCCGCATCCGCCGCGAGCGCCGCCGCTCGCCCGGCGAGCAGACGCATGAACATCAGCGTCGTCCCCTGCCGCGTTCGAAGATCTCCATGGACGGCGCGTGCGCCGTGGGCGCGCTCGGCACCTCCATCACGTCGCCAAGCGGGGCGTCATCCCATTCCGGCGGCACGCCGATGGGGACCTCTTCGATCATGAGTCCCGGTCCCACGTTGAGAAACGCGAGGTCGCGATCCTCAACCGGTGCGGCCGCCGGCATTCGTGCGGCAATCGGCGAGCTCACCTCCGCATGGACGGCCGCCCGCGCCGGCACGGACCGCGGCGCAGCGGTTGCCAGCGGCGGCTCCGCGACGACCGGCGTGCGGGAGCGGAACCGTGGTACGACCAGCCCCTGCGCATGCGCCACCGCAGCCCGCGCGACATGGCGGTCGAGTCGCGCCTGTTCGGCGCCGTCGAGTTCGACCGGTACCACGCGCACGCCGAGTCGGAGCACCGCCGCCCCGGCAGGCGTCCAGCGCGAGATACACCGATCGACCTGACCCGCGTGCGCGAACTCCCACTGGGCCACCTCCGCGAGTTCGGATTCCCGCGCCTGCGCCGCGTCGAACAATGCTGCGTAGTCCATCGTGCTCAGGGGGAGTCCGAGCAGGGCCAGCCGACAGGGGCGTGCCCACGCGCCACGCGCGGCAACGGGAGTTACCAGCGAGAGCGCGGCGGCCACCACGGTGGCGTGAGAAGAGACGAAAGTACCCATGCGCCTCCTCAGCATACCGTACGCGACGGGCGCAACGGCGACCGCCCTCAGCGCGGCGGCTTCTGTCCGCGCAGGAGATCCCGTTTCCACGCCGGGACGTTCGGCGCGACGACCACCGCACCGGTGAGCAACTCGTCGACCGTTCGACGGAGCTGGTCCGGCGCCACGACACCAACCAACGGCCGGCCGGCCACGAAGATCGTCGGCGTCGCGGTCACCTTTCGTCGTGTGGCTTCTTCAAGTCCGAACCGGATGACCGCGAGGTACAGGCCTTTGTCATAGCAGGCGCGCACGCGGGCGGTGTCTACGCCGACGACGCGGCTCACCTGGCGCAAGAGGACGTTCGGCATGTCCGAGGACTCGCCCCATTCCTGTTGCGACGACAAGAGCACGTCGCGCGCCCCGAGGTATCCTTGGCTCCCGGTGCAATGCGCCACCATCGCGGCGTCCATCGCGTTCTGGTGAAACGGCAGGGGGAGGTCCCAGTACACGATCCGTACCACGCCCTTGTTCACCAGGTCGGCGAGCACCGGTTCCGTGACCTTCTGGTGCGCCGCGCAGGCGGGGCACTGCAGATCCACAAACTCTTCGACCGTGACGGGCGCGTCCGGCTGGCCGACGACCGGGACCGGTCCGGGCGCACGCCGAAGCGCGGAGTCCGCCGCCAGACGCGCCGCCGTCAGGCGGGCGCGCACGGCCGCGGAGGTCTGCGCGTCAAACCGGAGGACCTGCGCCTGCGCTGCCGTCGCATTCGTCACTACGGCCACGAGCATCGCAGCCATTAGGCCCCACTGCATCCGTCGCATCATCTGCCTCCGCGGTTAGGCCACTGCGTCGAGTGGCGCTGCCAGAATCGAAACGGGAATCCGAACGTCCTCGCGTCCGGGCGCGAGGCCAACTGAGATCCATCCAACAGACGTATCCGTCGACCGGCGTGACGGATCGGCCTCGACCGCCACCAGCACCTTGCCCGTGATGAACGACACCGAGAACCCTGGCGCGAGCGCCGAATATGGCCATCGCGGCCGCAGGCCTTCCCCATGCACACTCCAGTGCACGGGAATGCCGCCCACCGGCACGCCGTGCGCGTCGGCCACGTAGAGTTCCACCGCCATCCAGTCGCCGGCGCCAACGAACAGTTCCGGAACCGGGACGACCAAGGAACAGTCGGTCACCCCCGCGCGCGCCGTTTCCCACGCTCCCTGCAGAGAGTGTAGGATGCGGACGGCCTTCTCGATGGCCGGCCCCGCGCGCGTGCCATCGCGCACCTGGCCCATCGCCAGCAACGCATCGGAGACGTCGGCGGCCATCCGGGCCGCGCGTTCGAGGCCGACGGGGGCTGCGCCGCGTCCGCTCCGCTCGCCACCCAGGAGATACTGGAGGAGCGCGAACTGTGAATGCGCGAGGAGTGCCGCGTATTCCTGCATGGCACTCGCCGTGGTCGGCGTGAGGACGCGTTGGACCGCACGCGCCTCGCGCCACGCTTCGGTGACAATGCCCAACTGCAACCACCGCTCAATGCGTGCCAGGTCGCTCGCGGGACCACCACGCAGCACGGTCCCGAACCCGCCCGCGAGCGCGCGTGGAATCCGGCACGGCACGGGCACCGGCACCTGCTGGATGCGCTGGATGGCGACGTGGAGTTCCTGCGGCATCGGCGTGGTCCCGTCACCACCGCGATCCCCACCGCACGCGTGCGCGACCACCGCGGCCGCCCGCAGCCTGGCCAGATCCTCGGCCAGCGTGAGCGGCCCCACCGCTGCGTGCTCCACCTCCCGCCACAGCCGCCAGGCCGTGGCGTCACGCGGCCAGCCCTGCGTCGCATGCTGGACGGCCCGAGCCAGCGCCTCCGTCAGCGCGGCCCGGAACGCGTCACCGTCCACCCACCAGTTTGCCAGCAGGGGGTCGCTCCACAGGCGCCACGCCAGCGCGGGCGTGCTCCCCACGGCCGTCACGATCTCCGGCAACAGCTCGCGCCACGGCGTCCGAAGCAGGCGCCACCGGAGCATCGCGTACCACAGCCACGGATTCGTGTCGCCACAGGCCCGCCACCGATCGGCCCGCGCCAACGCGGCGGGCCAGGCGCCGCGCGCAGCGTCCGCTTCCGCCGCGCATGCCAGCAGGAAGCCTTCGCTCTCAGGTCGCAGCGCAGCGGGCAGCATATCCAGGGCGCGCGTCGCCGCGGACGCGGCGCTCGCCGCATCCTCCACCGTTGAACCCACGGTGAGCTGCACCACCGCCAACAGGGCCCACACGTCCCACGCGGTCGGCGCCAGCGCATTGGCGCGCTCGAGCGCACGCAGTACTTCATCCAAGTCATCCACGTCAAGCATCGCTTGCGCGTACTCCAAGGCTGCGGCCGCGTCCGCGCTGAGCGCGGCGCGCAAGGGCCGCACGTGGGACGCCTGCACCCACCGCAACAACCCGAACAGCGGCACGCGCCACGCGAAGCACCCGCCGAGGGAACCGAGTGCGCCATCCAGCAGGTCGGGGGCCGTGAGGCGCTGCGAGAACACGCACGCTTCCGGCAACTCGTCCGACACCGGGCCAGACGTCGGCAGCGGGGTACCGACCGCCGCGCACATCGCTTCAAGATCCCGCTGCACGAGGCCGCGCACCTGCACGGCCGTGGCGAGCGACGTGGGCGCCTGCGCCCCGTTCAGGCCGGGACGGGTGACGTCCCAGAGCTCAAGCGTAAAGTTCACTGTCCACGATCTGCAATTGCGCGTGCTGGTCCATGGTGCCGTGATCCGCCACAAACGCCACCGGCGAGTGGTGCGCCTGCGGGTCCACCGGACGCTTGCACGCCGTGCAATCCAGGATGAGGATGCGGCCGTGCCCCCGCTCGACGTCGACGTCGGGCCCAGTCACGAGCAGTTTCACGTTTCGCACCACCGAGCGCCGCCGCACCTCCACCGTCGCCACGAGGCTGTGCTGGGCATCACAGTAGGGACACTGCGCCAGCCGCCGCCGACTGCCCTGCGTCTTGACCACGAGCTTCACGAACGCCGCAGTGATCGGCACGCCGCGCGAACGGGCGATGCGGGCTTCGTAGGTTTCGGCCACGAGACTCCCAACGAGAAGGATGGAAACGTTCATTCGAGCGTAGGGCGCCGACCACGCCGCTGTCGCGCCAACGGGCACTAATGCCGGCCTACCGCAGCAGCGGGATTTGCTGCTCCAGCACCTGTCGCACCCAGGTATTCGGCGTGCGCGTGCGGAGCACCACGGCGACGTCGTTCCACGCGCCCGACCTCGCGGACGTCAGCACCGCCTGGCACACGTCCTCCGGCCACACGCGCGCACGACAGACCAACGCGAGTTGGGCCTCCACCTGCGCGCCAGTCAGCGCTTCGCGCGGCACGCCCGGTCCCGCCACCAGCGTCGTGACGACCTGACCGCGTGGCCGGTTCACCGGGTACGCGCCCTCCCGCATCACATCGGCGCGCTCGTCGTAGACCGGCAGCGGACGCCACGGCTGGAGCTGCGCTTCGCGGACGAACGGTAGGCCGACGCTCGAGAGCGTGACCGTCGCCGCGCCCGCGCCCGCTTGCAGTCCCGTGACGGCATCGATCGCGGTCCGTTCGCCCCGGCAGTACGCGCCGCCGGCGGGATCGATACCTGGATCCCACGCACCGCGCGTGGGACACTGAATCCGCAGGGTCGGATGACCCACGAGACGACCCGACGCATCGAACGGAAGGATCCCGCGCGCATCGGGCAGCACCGCGCCCCGGACACTGGTCGGTGCGCGCACATCAATCACGATGCGCGTGGCGAGCGAGCCGTCGGCCGACGGCTGCACGACGTACGTGTAGGTCACGGTGTCGCCGCGCGTCGTCCATTGACGCAACACCACGCCCTGCCCCGGCAGCAGGCACGGCGCGAGCGCGGCCACCGCGAGCCAGCACCGCGTCGCTCTCATCGGGCCCGCAGCGCATTGAGGTAGGGCGCGACCGGTACCCGCAGATGCCAGTGATCCCCTTCGGCAAACACCACGGCACCGTACTTCGCGGCGACGTCGGACAATCCCTGCTCGTCCAACGCCATCACGCGCATGTAGCCGTTGCTTCCGCGCGCGAGGGTCTGGCACTCCGCGTCCGTCACGCGTCGCCATCCCCCGTTCGCCGTGGGCAGCGCGAAACACGTGGCGATGTCCACGTCATAGCCGCGATCGTGCGACTTGTGACCGCTGACCAGGTCGTAGTCCTGCGTCACGGGTCGGCCCGGCGCTGCATACGCGCATTGCTCGTTCGCAAAGGCCGACGATGGCTCCGCGCGGAAGCGCCCGCCCGCCGACAGCGACATGTCGTTGAGCTGCAGGGGCCGCAGGCGTGGCACCTGCAATTCCGGGTGACGCATCGCTTGGCGCTGCCAGAACGTGAGCAGAATGTCATGCACGACGTTGAGCGCATCGCGCGCCACGAAATGGTTCTGCGGATGTGCCGCCGTGGCCCCGACCGGGAAGTATGGTGCGCGTGGCTGCGTGGTCGGAAAGCCATCCGGTCCGAAGAAGTCCACGAGCCCTGGCTGTCGCACCTCCACCTGGAAGGTCGCGGTCATCTTCGGCGCTCCGGCCGTGGTTTGGGCCTCCACCAGTTCGACCCCGCCCCGATAGCCCACATGCAACACCGTCTCCGCATCGCCACTCGAGTCCGTACGCACCGAGGCGTTCTCCAGCCACGCCGTCGGATACGACCACCCCGTCAGATGGCGATGGCCCCCCGACCCGGGCACCGACCGCACCGTCAGCTGCACCGTGACGTTGCGGCCGGGCTTCCCCTCGATGTCTACGTGCACCAGCACCGTCCCCGTGCCCGGATTGATCGCGGGCACTTGCAGCAGCACACCCGTCTGCGGGGTCATGCCGGGTGGGATCGACTGCGGACTCACGATCATGGCGAGCCGCGTGCAGCGGCCATCGGGCACGGCCGCCGCAGGATCCGACACCTCAGCCCGAGGTCCCCCGCGTCGTGGCACCGCAGAGTCGCACCCCGGCAGATGCCCGCGCTGCCCGGCGCCCGCGTGTGGGGCCGGCGCCAGCGCAGGCGCCGGCACGGGCGCCGGCATGGGCGCACGACGCGGCGTCCCTTGCGCGACACCGTCCGTTCGGGCGGCACCGAACAGCACGATCCCGAGAACGACGGCCGGATACCGCACTACGTCCCCAGTCCGGCCACCGACGGTAGCTCCAACTGCATCAACCCGAGCGCGCGTACGCGTTCGGGAAACCGCTCGTCCTCCGTCGCACAGCCCCGCGCACTCGCCAGATGGAGCGTCGCGGATTCGATGTCGCCACGGGCAAGCGCCATGCGCGACAGCATCAGATAGGTCTCCGGTCCGTGGTTCGGCGCCAACGCCCGGACCTGCTGCAACGCGCGCGTGGCCTCGTCGAAGCGCCCTGCGTCGAATGCGATCGACCCGGCAAGCGCGTGCAGCCACGGCTCCCCGCCCTGCAGCGCGAGCGCTCGGCGGATCATCACGTCGGCGCGGGACGGATCGCCTGCCTCCCACCACAGAAAGGCGTGCATGCCAAGCAGCGGCCAGGCGTGCGGATGCGCAGCGACCCCCTCGGCGAACACGGCGTTCGCCTGCAACGCCAGCCGGCGGCTATCGTCCGATGCCGACACGAGCCGCGCGCCAGCGAGCATCAGGTTGCCCAGCAGGAAATAGGCAAGCGGGGGTCGCTCGGCGGACGGCACCGCCTGCATGAACGCATCCAGCGCCCCATCGGCCTCCGGGTACGCTCCGACCTCGAGCGCCGCTGTGGCACGTGCAAGAAGCTCCGGCGGCTGCATCTGTTCGACGGCGGGCAATGTCGCCAGGACTTCGCGCGTGCGCGCGGGACGACCGATCCGGCTTTCCAGCACCGCCGCATTCAGATACGCGCCCACCCCATACTTCGCGTGGGTCGTGAGACCGGAGAACCGCTGCAAGGCATCGGTGAGGTCTCCCTCGCACGCCTTGATGTACGCGACGGCGAACGATGACAGCACGTGTTTCGGCGCCTCGGCCAGGACCGACACGAAGCGCTCCAACGCAGACGGCGTGAGGTCCAGACGCAAGAGAAAGAGCCCAACCGCCACCTGAGCTTCAACGCTCGGCTGCAATGGTGGCGCGTTCTCGGCATCCTCCGTGGCGAGCCCTGCCTCCGCGAGCTTCACACAGATCTGCGCGACGAGGCTCAGGGGGTAGCGCGTATGGAGGGCGACCGCCTCGATGGATAGTTCCCCCGTCAGCAGCTCCAGCACAGGCGAAATGTCGAAGTCGAACGCATCCACCACGCGCGACGGCACGACGGACGACGTACGCCGCCAGCATCGGCACGGCCCGCCGGCGGCAGCCAGCATCCGCGATTCTTCGTCGTGCACCTTGAAGGCCGCCATCAGCGCCGCCTCGACCCCGACCGCGATGGGCACACCATCCGGCGCGGGATGGTCCACGTGGGTGACCACCGCGTACTGCGCCTGCGGCCACCGCATGATCGACTCGACCACATAGAGCACGTAGTCGATCATCGTCTCTGACACGAGCGCATCGTCAATGCCGAGCGCGCGGAGCGCGGCCCCGGTCGAAATGCCATCGACACGGGCGCGCTCCACCGCCGCGGCGATCTCCGCTTCCGACGCCAGACTGCGCTGGACCGCGAACGCGCCAAGGCCCTCGTCACCCGGCCCCAGCGCGCCCGCCACGATCTTGCCGTCCGCGAGGTGCAGGCTGCCCCAGCTCCGATCGGTGTAGACGGCCAGCACACAGGGACGCTGCTTCGCCACGCTTAACGCGTACGAGAGGTCCTGCGGCGAGCGGATGGTTCCCTGCGCAATGCGCGATGCGGTGGCGATGCCGTCGAGGTCGTTCCGCAGTTCCCCGAGTGGAGAAATGAGCACGTCCGCCAGACTCGGCCAGCGCCAGAGCGCCCGCTCGGGATCGAGCGGGTTCATCACGCTCCGCGGGGCGCCGGTCAGGGTATTCGGACGTCGCGCTGGCAACGGGGACGTCCCCTCGTCCAGCGGCGCGCCGTGCACGCCCCACGCCCCGACGCCATCGCGGGCCATGTCGCGAAGCGACGCCAGTTCGGCAATCAGGTTCTTGATGCCGACTGGCGGCCGCTGGGCGAGCGACACGACGCCGGGATGAACCGGCTGGAGTTCGAACCGCTCCGCCAGCGTCCGCACCACGCTCGGCCACTGATTGATGCTCGGCGGTTTGAGTGCCGCGGCCAATCCGCGCAGTTCGTGGCAGGCGAACGGACCCGGACTCGTGCGCGGAAAGTCGCCGATGAGCACGACGCGTGTCGGCGACCCGCCGCCGACCAACCACCCGCTGCTCTCCAGACTCTCCCACGCCGCGATCGGCGTTGGTCCCAGCATATGCGCGTTGTCGACCAGCAGCATGGTCGGCCGCAGAATCGGTGCCGGTGGCGCCGGCACCACCCGTCCGTCGTAGTAGGCCGCATCGCGCCCGACCCGATGCCCGCGCAAATGCGACGAGATCGCCGTCCGGCCTACGCCATCGGCGCCGCACAGGACAACCAATTGAAAGGGCGGACGTGCCGCCTCGAGCACCGCCTCCGCAACCTGCAATGCGTTCAGCACCCCGTCGTGCAGCACAAGGTCCGACGCGGGCACGGACACCGGATTCCGTCGCATGCCCGCTAGAGTAGTGCGCCGGACGCACTCGTGGTGGCACGTCGCGAACAGCAACCGTGTGCCGGTCCGCACACTAGCCTAAGACCATCCTTCGCAGAGATCACGTGGCCGCTCCGATCACGCCAAGCAGCAGCGTCAGCGCAACGTCCCGTGCCCCGCGAATGACACGGGGCACCAAGCCGGTGCAGCCGTTGCGGCTGTCGTCACCTCCGCTGGAAGAGCGACTCGCGAGCGCGGGCAAACTCAGTCGCGACCAGGCGAAGCTGATCGCCGCCCGCGTGGCCGAGGCGAAGAAACGGGGACAGCCCGTGACCGCTGCCGAACTGATCGTCTCGATGGAGCTCATTGGCGAGGACGACCTCGCGAACTGGATCGCCGAGACGATGCCGGCCGATCTTGTTGACTGCGCGGCCGCGCTGGCCGAACTCGACGCGGCCGCGCGTAGCGACCTTACCCGGAAGGTGCAGGCCCGCATCGCCCGCGAACACTTCTGCTGTCCGATGGCGCGCCAAATCCGCACGCTGGTCGTCGCCGTCACGGACCCGGCCAACCTGGAGGTCATCGCCAAGGTCCAGTTCGCGTCGAACGGATTCGAGATCATCCCCGTGGTAGCCCCGGTGTCCGCCATCCGGGCAGCGATCGACGAGCTCTATGGCGCGTCGGTGCGCGAAGCCTCGACGGCGTGGGACCTAGGATTCGAGGGAGACGTCACCGCCGAACTTGAGGACGAAACCGACGACGAGGACGCGCACGCCGATCTCGGCTCGCTCGATGACATCAGCGAGGAGGTCGCCGCCGATCTCGTCGTGATCGGCGTGGACGAACCGGGGGCGAACGCCGTCCAGGACATGGGCGAATCGACGCCGGTGTCGAAGATGGTGAACCGCCTCATCCTCGAAGCGCGTAACCGTCGCGCGTCGGACATTCATATCGAGGGCGTGCGCAATCGCCTGCGCATCCGCCTTCGCGTGGACGGCCAGCTCGGCACGCTCAAGACCATGGAGCGCAACCTGCAGGCGCCGCTCATCAGCCGCCTCAAGGTCATGGCGCACCTGAACATCAACGAGACACGGCTCCCGCAGGACGGACGCATCCGGATCAAGGTCGGCAAGACGACGCTCGACGTGCGGCTCGCGACCACGCCGACGACCTTCGGCGAGAAAGCCGTCATGCGTCTGCTGGATCCCGCCAACATGCGCAAGGACCTCCGGCTCCTGGGCGCCTCGGAGCGAGGCCTCGAGCAGATCCAGCGCGCCTTGGCGTTGCCGTACGGCCTCATCGTCATCAGCGGACCGACCGGGTCCGGCAAGACCACGTCGCTCTACACGATGCTCCACGAACTGAATCGCGGCGACCGCAACATCATGACCATCGAGGATCCAATCGAATACGAGGTCACCGGCCTGAATCAGGTGCAAGTGAATCCCGCGACCGACCTGACGTTCGCGCGGGGCCTGCGCAGCTTCCTGCGCTGCGATCCTGACGTGATGCTGGTCGGCGAGCTGCGCGACGAGGAGACCGCGCGCATCGCGGCCCAGGCGTCGATGACCGGCCACCTCGTGCTCTCGACGGTCCACGCGAACGACGCCCCATCGACCGTCATGCGCATGCTCGACCTCGGCGTGCAACGGTATCAGGTCGCCGACATTGTGACGCTCATTGTGGCCCAGCGCCTCGCACGCCGAGTCTGTGACGCGTGCGCCGAACCGGACCAAACAGCGCTTGCCCAACTCGTTGCCATGGGCGTGCCCAACCCCGAGTCGTATGGTTCCGGCTTCCGTCGCGGGACCGGGCTTCTCGGACCCGGCATTCCCTGCCCATCCTGTGGCGGCCGGCGCTACGCGGGACGACACGCGATTCATGAAGTACTCGCGATCAGCCACAAGATGAAGGAGATCCTGCGCCTGCCAGACACCTCGGTGGACGAGGTGCGTGCCCTCGCGATACGCGAAGGCAACCTCGAGACGCTCCGCGACCGCGGCATCGCGCTGGCCGCCGGCGGCGTCACCGACCTCGAGGAAGTGCGCCGGGTTACCATCGCCGACGCCATCGACTGACATGACCCATCAAGCCATGATTCCCCAGGCGATCCAGCCGTTGCTGGATGAGCTCTATCAGGCGAACGGCTCAGACCTGCACCTGCGGACGGGCGAGCCGCCGAAGCTCCGCCTGCATGGGGAAATGACGACGGCCGCCCAATGGCAGACGCCCCTTGGGGACCTCGACGCGCAGGCCCTCATCACCGACCTCATTCCGAACGACGAGCGTCGGGTCGAGTTCGAGGACGGCCGCCAGGAAGTCGACTTCGCGTTCGAGATGCCCGGCAAAGCCCGGTTCCGCGTCAACGCCTACTGGACGTTGGCCGGCCGCGCCGCCGTCATCCGCCTCATCCCGCAACGCATCCCCGAACTGTCGACGCTGGGCTTGCCCGAGATCGTCCGCACGATGGCGACGCGGCCCCGCGGCCTCATCCTCGTTGTCGGGCCCACCGGTGCTGGAAAGTCCACAACGCTCGCCTCGATCCTGGACTTCGTGAACCAGAACCGGCATGGCCACATCATCACCATCGAGGATCCCATCGAGTTCGTGCACCACCCGAAGAACTGCACCATTTCACAGCGCGAAGTGCGCTCGCACACGAAGTCCTTCGAGACCGCGCTCCGCTTCGCGCTGCGCGAGGATCCCGACGTCCTGCTCGTCGGCGAAATGCGCGATCTCGAGACGATCCGGGCCACTCTCACACTGGCCGAAACGGGGCATCTCGTGCTCGCCACGCTGCATACGCACACGGCGGCGGACACGATCCAGCGTATCATCAACGCCTTCCCCGGCGAGCAGCAGCCCCAGGTGCGCACGCAACTCGCCGGCGTGCTGGAATGCGTCGTGGCGCAAGCGCTCGTGCGCGGCTCGTCCGTCAGCAAGCGCCTGTTGGCCACCGAAGTCATGATCGCCACGCCGAGCATCCGGCCCAACATTCGCGACGGCAAGACGGACCAGATCTATTCGCAGATCCAGCTCGGCCGCGAGCATGGCATGCGGACCTTCAACGAATCCCTCTACGCGTTCATCACCACGGGCCATATCACGCCCGACGATGCGTATCGCATCTCGCCGAACCCCGGCGAGCTGCGTTCGCTCATTGAGTCCCCGCGCGCGACCATCGGCATCAGCCGCCCCGTGGGCGGGATGCCAGCACGCGGCGGCGGCATGCCGCGTGCCCCCTCGAGCACGAGGTAGGCCATGCCACTGTACAAGGTGAAGACGGCCACCCCGCTGGGCGTGCAGCATGAAATCACGATCGACGTGCCGGAAGCGCGCTATATCCCGATGCGCGTCCGCGAACAGGGCTTGCGTTTCATCAGCGCGAAGCCAGCGAGTTCGTCTCGGTCGATCCAGATCAGTTTTGGCGCCCCACGCGTGTCGATGGCGGAACGCAATGTCTTCACCAACCAGCTGAGCGCACTCTTGGAGGCCGGCATCCCCATCGTGGAATCCCTCGACAGTCTCGCGCGCGAAGCCACGAACCCAGTCCTGCAAACCGCCCTGTTCGACATCGTGCAGCGTCTGCAGAGCGGCCGTCCGCTCTCCGAGAGCTTCCGCGCGCACCCGCGCATTTTCGACTCGCTGTACTGCGCGTTTCTCGAAGTGGGCGAACGTTCCGGTGCGCTTGATGTCGCGCTCGCTGATCTCGCCGTGATGATGGAAAAGACGGACACCACGGCCAAGAAGCTTCGCGGTGCGATGATGTATCCCACGATGGTCCTGATCGCCGCGGGGATATCGCTCGGCGTGATCATGATCTTCGTCGTCCCGACGTTCGAGAAGATCTTCCTGGAGGCGAAGATGCCGCTTCCGCTCCCCACACAGATCGTCCTCGGCATCTCGCGCTTCGTCACGCACCAGTGGTGGGCGGTGCTGTTGCTCGCCGGCGGCGCGGTCTATGGCGTCCGCCGTGTGCTGGCGACCCCAGCGGGCCGTTTCTGGTTCGACAAGACGATCTTGCGGCTTCCGGTGCTTGGCAAACTGGCTCGCGCGACGATCACGGCGCGTATCTGTCGCACACTCGCCGTGTTGCTCGACGCCGGGATGTCCATCTTGGAAGCGCTGGATCTCGTCGCGATCGCAGCGAACAACGCGGTGTACGCCTTCCGCCTGCGCCAGATTCGCGACAAGGTGATGAACGGCGCGCCACTCGGTCGTGCGTTCAAGGAGGGTCGCGCGCTTGAGCCGATCGCGCAGAGCATGCTGACGCACGGTGCCGCGACCGGCAGTCCTCCAAAGCTCCTGCGCAAAGCCGCCGTGTTCTACGAGAACGAAGTCGACATCGTGACCGTGAATCTCCCAAACGCGATGCAGCCGCTGTTCATCGTCGTCCTAGGTGTCGTCTTGGGCGGTACGGTCATCAGCCTGTATCTTCCCATGTGGTCCAGTTTTTCGCTAAGATGATGTATATCAATAGGTTAGTTGGCGTCAGATCAAGTAATACGTGAACGCTTGTCGTAGTTGCAATTTTCACGAGCCGTAGTTGCAATTTCTCGCTAATCGTACCTGCAATTCGGCCTAGGGGGCATCCGCCGAGGTGGCAGATGTATTCTTCGCCTTTGATCGCAGTTCGTGAGCGGCCGGGCGCTACGTGTTGTATCCAAATCGCCCTGAGGGTCTTGTTCTTCACGCCTCTCAGGAATGTCCGCCGCTTCGGAGTCGCTTGCAATGCTGCACGCCACGTCCTGGCTCGCAACGCGATCCGACGTGGCGTGCAGCGCGTTCAGTCGTGATATGCCGGAACGCCAGAAAGTTCCAAGCACTCGTGCGGTCGAGAAAGCGGGCACGAAATGGACGCGTGTTCGGACCTCTCATAGAGCGCAAAATCCGATCTACTCTCGCTACATCCATCGGCCAGAAGCACAGCGTTGTGGTCGCGCCATGAGAAATGTCCGCCCGCGTCGGTCGATTCACGCCGCTCAGAAGTATCCGTGAAGGTGCTGAGATCAGAACGGTACTTGGCGCGCCGGTGCGGGGCTCGTGACGATTCGGGTGGC
>PNKL01000018.1 GCA_013822425.1 Gemmatimonas sp. | reverse complement strand
TGCCGGAGTAGTCGAACTCGGCGCCCTGCCCGATGACGATGGGGCCGGAGCCGATGAGCAGGATGCGATGAATGTCAGTGCGACGCGGCATTCAACAGGTCGTCTATGATGTCGGGACGCGAGCGGCGGGGAGTCCAGCCGGTCGTGGAGCGAAGCTTCGAGTTGTCGCCTACCAACCACGGCACGTCGACGGCGCGGCGGAGGGCCGGATCGCTCGTGAGCACGGCGTCCACGCCGGCGCGCGCGCAGACTTCTCGCGCGAGCGCCTCCACCGTCACGCCGTCGCCGGAGCAGACGTTGTAGACCTCGCCGGGGACGCCGCGATCGACGAGGGCCACGTATGCCGCGGCGGCGTCCGAGACGTGCAGGAAATCGCGCGTCGTGTCGAGATTGCCGAGGACGAGCTTGCGATCGCGCGCCGCCCCGTCGCGGAGCGCACGGACCCGCTCGACGAGCGACGGCAGCAGAAACCGCGGAGACTGTCCCGGTCCGGCCTGATTGAAGCTCCTCGTCGCGATCACGCGCAGCCCTTCCGCGCGGAAGGCGCCGAGTGCCATCGCCTCTTGCGCGGACTTTGACGCCGCATACCAGGTGGCCGGCCGGCACGCTGCGTTCTCCGTCAGGCGGCCGTGCTCCGGCGCATGGCGTCCGTACTGCTCGGCACTCCCGATCACGAGGACGACGGGATCGAGTGTGGAGGCGCCGCGCAGCTGTTTCACGGCAGCGAGAATCGAGACGGTGGTTTCGACGTTGGTCCGGAAGCCCGCCAACGGGTCATCGCCAAACGCCGGGACGAACGAGATGCCCGCGAGATGAAAGACCGCGTCGGGCGTGGACTCGCCGACGACCTGTGCGATGGTCGATCCGGCGAGCAGGTCGGCCTGGATCCAGCGAATGGCGGCACGCTCGTGCGCCGACAGCACGCTCTCGCCCGGGAGCGTCGTGAGCGACACGCCCGTGACCTCCCACCCGTCGCGCAGCAGTGCATGGCAAAGCCACGGGCCGACAAACCCCGAAGCTCCCGTGACGAGCGCCCGTTTCACGTCGCCTACGCCCGATGACGCATCAGGTCCGCGTCCACCATCATCGTGACCAGGCCATGGAAGTCCACCGACGGCTCCCAGCCGAGTTCACGTTTCGCCTTGGAGGGGTCGGCCACGAGCAGCTCGACTTCGGCGGGACGGAGGAACTGCTTGTCGATCTTCACATGCTCCTTCCAGTCCAAGCCGGCGTGCGCGAACGCCACCTCGCACAGCTGCTGCACGGTCCAAGTATGCCCCGTACCAATGACGAAGTCGCCAGGCTCATCCTGCTGCAGCATGCGCCACATCGCGTCCACATAGTCACCGGCGTAGCCCCAGTCGCGGCGGGCGGAGAGGCTGCCGAGTCGGACCTCGGTGGCGCGCCCCAGCTTGATGCGCGCCACGGCGTCCGTGACCTTCCGGGTCACGAACTCGAGACCGCGCCGCGGGCTCTCGTGGTTGAACAGGATTCCACTCACCGCGTACAGCCCGAACGACTCGCGGTAGTTCACCGTGATCCAGTGGCCGTAGACCTTGGCCACGCCGTACGGCGATCGCGGGTAGAGCGGCGTCGACTCGCGCTGCGGGGTCTCCTGCACCATGCCGAACATCTCGGAAGAGCTTGCCTGGTAGAAGCGCGCCTTCGGACAGGCGCGCTTCATGGCCTCGAGCATGCGGGTGACGCCGAGCGCGGTGAATTCGCCCGTCAGCACCGGCTGGGTCCACGACGTGGCGACGAACGACTGGGCGGCGAGGTTGTAGATCTCGTCCGGCTGCACCGCTTCCATGACGTCCACCAGCGACGTCTGATCCAGCAGGTCTGCCGAGTGGATCTCGACGCGGTCGATGAGATGCTCGATCCGCTCGTACGGCGTGGTCGAGGATCGGCGCACGATGCCGACGACGCGGTAGCCCTTCGCGAGCAGGAACTCCGCGAGGTACGAGCCGTCCTGGCCAGTGATGCCGGTAATCAGCGCGGTGGGCATTGAGGCAGATGGCAGATGGTAGATGGTAGATGGTAGATGCGGCGCGGACGTGTCGAGCGGAAGGCAGCCGAAGGAATCTACCCTCTACCCTCAACCATCTACCATCAGCAAGAAAGGGAGCCGCAGGGGCTCCCCTCTCACAACCCCAACAGCGGCACGATCCTGCGGTTAAGCAACCGCCGCCTTTCCGCGCGGGGCGCGGGCGACCTTGTTGGCGTGCAGGCAGCGCGTGCAGACCTTCACCTTGGTGATCTTCCCTTCGTGGACGACGCGGACGACCTGGAGGTTGGGCTTCCAGGTGCGGCGGGTCTTGTTGTTCGCGTGCGAGACGTTGTTGCCGAAGGCAATCCCCTTCTCGCAGACATAGCACTTATTGCGGGCAATGGGCATGGCCTAGTTCTCCACGATCTCGATGCGCGCCATGTCCGCACCGTCGCCCTTGCGATGGCCGGTCTTGAGAATGCGCGTATACCCGCCCGCGCGCTTGGCCATCCTGGGACCGACTTCCTGGAACAGCTTGTCGGCGGCCGCGCGCTTATGGACGTGCTTGCCGGCCTCGCGGCGCGCATGCAGCGTGCCGGCCTTGGCCTTGGTGATGAGCTTCTCGACGAAGGGCCGGAGTTCCTTGGCCTTCGCTTCGGTCGTTTCAATCGCGCCGCTCTCGATGAGCGAGGTCGCGAGGTTGCGCAGGAGCGCGAGCTTCTGCTCGCTGGTCCGGCGCAGTTGCCGGCCTGCCTTGCGGTGACGCATCGGGTGTTACTCCTCTTCTTCGTCGTCGGGCGCGTTGGCCGCGGCCCGGCTCGGCGGCGTGCCCCAGTCCGTGACCCGGACGCCGTCGCCACTGTCCTCGAACTTCATCCCGAAGTTCAACCCCTCACGCTCGAGCAGGTCGGCGATCTCCTGGAGCGACTTCTTGCCAAAGTTCTTGACCTGAATGATCTGGCCTTCCGTCTGCCGGACGAGATCGCCGAGCGAGCGGATGTTCGAGTTCTTCAGGGAATTCACCGACCGCACCGAGAGCTCGAGCGCGTCGATGGACGTCGACAGCAGCTGCGCGAGGCGCTGGGCGTCGGACGTGCCGTCGCTGGCGATGGCGGCGCTGTGCGAGCCGAAGCCGGCGAAGTGCTGGAAGTGCGTCTGCGCGAGGGCGGCGGCATAGCTCACCGCTTCCTCGGGCGACACCGTGCCGTTCGTCTCGACGGTGAGGACGAGGCGATCGTAGTCGGTGCGCTGACCGACGCGGGTCTCGCTGACGTGGAAGTTCACGCGGCGGACCGGCGAGTAGATGGAGTCAATGCGGACGAGGTCCACCGGCAGCGACCGGTCGGTCGGGTGCTGGTCGGCCTCGACGTACCCGCGCCCCTTGTTCACGTACAGCTCGACCGTGATGTCGCGGTCGTCCTGCATCGTGAAGAGGTGGTGCTTCGGGTTGATCACCCGTACGCCGCCCTGGTCCTCGATGTCCCCGGCCACCACCGCCCCCGCCTTGGTGCAGTTGATGCGGAGCACCGTCTCCTCGACATCGCCGGCCAGCGAGAGCGTGAGCGACTTGAGGTTGCCGATGATCTGGTGGACGTCTTCGACGACGCCCTGGATGGTCTGGTGCTCGTGGAGCACGCCGTCGATGCGGAAGCCCCACACGGCGGAGCCGCGCAGCGACGAGAGCAGCATCCGGCGCATCGCGTTGCCGAGCGTGTGCCCATAGCCCCGCTCGAGCGGTTGCAGGCGGAACTCCGCGATGTTCGGGTTGTCGTCGCGCTTCGTCATTTCGACGAGCTGCGGCCGCACCAGCCCGCGCAAATCAATAGTCTGTGCCATTCGTCCGTGAGATCCGTGGTGTGGTCAGGCGACGCCCGCGGCGCCGTCTACGCCCTGCCTCGCCCCTGACGCGCGGCAGGCCCGTGTGATAGTCAGGGTAGACCAGAAGGCAGATGGTAGGTGGTGGATGATAGATGGTTGACATCTACCTTCTGCCATCTACCCGCTACCCTCTACTTCGAATACAACTCCACGACCAGCTGCTCCTGCGCGGCGATCGGGATGGAGGCGCGCTGCGGACGCTCCAGCATGCGACCGCTGAACGAGTCCTTGTCCACCGCCAGCCAGCTCGGCACCTGGCCGCGGGCGGCCTGTTCGAGCGAGGCCTGCACGCCGACGTTGGTCCGCGCGTGCTCCCGGACGCGAATCTCCTGCCCGGGCTGCACCTGGAACGACGGGATGTCCACCGTCTTTCCGTTGATCTCGACGTGACGGTGGCAGATGAGCTGACGCGCCGCCTTGCGGCTGGCGGCAAAGCCCATGCGGTACACCATGTTGTCCAGACGGCTCTCGAGCGCGGCCAGCAGGTTGTGGCCCGTGATGCCCGGCAGCGACGACACCTTTTCGAAGGTATTGCGGAACTGCCGCTCGCTCACGCCGTACATGCGCTTGATCTTCTGTTTCTCGCGCAGCTGCTTCGCGTACTCCGACACCTTCCGGCGGCGCGACGTGTTCTGCCCGTGCTGGCCCGGCGGGAACGGCCGGCGCTCGACGGGGCACTTCTCGGTGAAGCACTTCGTGCCCTTGAGGAACAGCTTGGTGCCTTCACGCCGGCACTGCCGGCAGCTGGGACCTGTATAGCGCATGGCCTAGACCCTCCGGCGCTTCGGCGGACGACAGCCGTTGTGCGGAATCGGCGTGACGTCCTTGATCGACTTGACGGTGAGTCCGGCGGCGGCAAGCGCCTGGATCGCGGACTCGCGCCCCGACCCCGGCCCCTGCACGCGGACGTGCACCTTGCGAACGCCGGCGGTCAACGCCTCACGCGCGCACTGCTCGGCGGCGACCGTCGCCGCGAACGGGGTGCTCTTCTTCGAACCCTTGAACCCGGCCTTGCCCGCCGAGCCCCACGACACGGCGTTCCCATGGGAATCGGTGATCGTGATCAGGGTGTTGTTGAACGTGGCGCTGATGTGGGCGACGCCCTCCGCCTCCACCACGCGCTTGGTCTTCTTGCCCGTAGCCATTACTTGGTCACCTTCTTCTTGCCGGCGATCGCGCGACGCGGACCCTTCTTGGTGCGCGCATTGGTGTGCGTCCGCTGGCCGCGGACCGGCAACCCGCGACGGTGACGGATGCCGCGGTAGGACCCGATGTCCATCAAACGCTTGATGTTCATCGCGACCTCGGTGCGCAGGGCCCCCTCGACGCGATACGTCTTCTCAATCTCCTGACGGAGCTTGTTCACGTCGCCGTCGGTCAGGTCCTTCACCCGGATGTCCGGGGAGACGCCCGCCGATTCGAGGATGCGGCGCGCCACCGCGCGGCCGATGCCGTAGATGTACGTCAGGCCGATGTCCACGCGCTTTTCGCGCGGCAGGTCGACGCCAGAAATTCGGGCCATAGTCGGTTAACCCTGCCGCTGCTTGTGCTTGGGATTGCGCTTGCAGATGATGCGAGTCACGCCGTCGCGCTTCACGACCTTGCAGTGCTCACAAATCGGCTTCACGCTGCTTCGAACTTTCACACGAACTCCCGGTGGTGCGAAGACGGTAGTATTTTGGGACAGACAAGTATTGTAACCGCTTGAAACACCGAATACAAGCGGGGGTCTTGACTTTTTTTCCGTACCGACGTGTACAAACCGAAGATCCGCCGGGTTCGGCGGATCTTCGGGAATACGGACCGGCGATTTCGGATTTGGACCCAGGATTCCGATGTGGGATTGCGATTGAAGATTCGATCGGCATGGGAGGGCGCGAACTCCGGAGGACGCTTCGTCCTGGCCCCCTGCCGGACTGCGCAATCCGACGCTAACCCGCCAACTCGGCGAGGACACGCCGCATCGCGGCCGGGGGATCCTCCGCCGCGGTCACCGTACGGCCGATTACCACATACGACGCGCCGGCCGCGGCTGCCTCTCGCGGCGTCATCACGCGCGCCTGGTCGTGCGCCGGCGTGCCGCCCAAGCGGATGCCCGGCACCAGCGTGCGCAGACGGCCACCGTGCGCCGCCCGCACCTCCGCCACTTCCGATCCGGCACAGACGATTCCGTGCGCTCCCGCGGCATCGGCGGCTCGCGCCAGGCGCAGCACTTCATCGCCCACACTCGCCATCGCGTGCCCGCGCGCGGCCTCAAGTTCGCCCTGCGTCATGGACGTGAGCACCGTGACCGCCAGGATCGCCGTCGCCCCGCCGCCTTCCACCGCGGCACGCAGCATCGCGTCGCCGCCCACTGCGTGCACGGTGAGCAGTTCGACGCCCAGCGACGAGGCGCTCTGCGCCGCGCCGCGCACCGTGTTGGGGATGTCGTGCAGCTTGAGGTCGAGAAAGACCCGCTTCTCGATGCCGCGCAGCCACTCGACCACGCGCGGCCCCTCGGCCGTGTACAACTGCAATCCCACCTTGAAGAAGTCGGCCGTGTCCTCAAGCCGGTCCACGAGGGCGCGTGCCGATGTCATGGTGGGCACGTCCAGCGCCACGATCGGCGTCGGGGTCAGCGTCGCGCCCGCGAATTGCATCGTCATGCGGGCCACTCCAGGGTTCCGCGCAGGTCGGCGAGCCGCGACACCCCGTGCACCTCGCACCAGCGCCCGAGATCCCGCACGATGCGCTCCGCCGCGCGGGGATCGGCCATGGACGCGGTGCCGAGCGCCACGAGCGACGCCCCCGCGAGAACGAGTTGCAGCACGTGGTCGGCGGTGCTCACGCCGCCCGTGCCGATGACCGGCACGCCGGGCAGCGCCTGCGTGACGCGTCGCACCGCGAGCGCGGCCACGGGCAGCAGGGCCGGCCCGCTGACGCCGCCGCTGCCGAAGCCGAGCACGGGACGCCGTGACTCCGTGTCCACGACCAGGCCCGGCATTGTATTGAAGAGCGTCACCCCGGTGGCGCCGTTCTCGATGGCGACGCGTGCGGTGCCGACGACGTCGGGGAGCGTCGGCGAGAGCTTCACGAAGAGCGGCTTGGCCGTCGCGGCGCGGGCGCGCGACACGAGCGCACCGAGCGACTCGGCGTCGGCGCCGAACTCGAGTCCACCCTTCCTGGTATTGGGGCAGCTGACGTTGAGCTCGAAGCCATGAAAACCGGGTGACGCGTCGAGGCCGGCGACCACCTCCGAGTAATCCTCGATGGTGTGGCCCACCACGTTCACGAGCACCCGCGAGCGCCGCATGTGCGCCGCAATCCACGGGAGCGCCTCGGCGCGCACCTCCTTGAGTCCCGGGTTGGCCAGACCGACGGCGTTGATCATGCCGCCGTCGAAGTCCCAGACGCGCGGCGCGGCGTTGCCGTGGCGTGGCTCCGGGCTCACGGCCTTCGTAACGAGCCCGCCGATCTGCTCAAGCTCGATGACGCCCGACAGCTCGCGACCGTAGCCCGCCGTGCCCGAGGCGAGCAGCACCGGATTCGCGAACTCGAGTCCGGCGACGGTCGAGCGCAGCGCCTCGCTCATGGGATGGCGCCCTGCGCGGGAGACTTTGCCGCCGGTTGCTTCACGGGTCGGACCGTCCGCTGGTTGGCGCCCGGCACCACCGGAGTGCGCAGGCGCGTGAGTGAATCGGCAAACTGCAGCGCGACGTCCTTCCACGCAACGCGCAGCGTGGCCTCCGACGCCTCCCACGCGGGGAAGTCGCCCGGACTTCCGCCGTCGAGCGCGAGCGCCCACGGCGAACGCGGATACCGCTCGCGCAGTCGCGCGTGCAGGGCGGCCGCCGAGTCGGGCTCGAGGATCGCGGCGGCGAAGAGCCCACGCGGCGCCATCACCGCGCCTTGCAGCGTCTGGTCAATGCGGCGGAACAACTGGAACGCAAGCTGCGGCGCGCGCAGCGAATCGCGGGCGACCTCGGCGGCGAGGTAGAGCGACGCGCCAGACGGGTCGGCGCGCCCGGCAAGCAGTTCGGCCAACAGCACGTTGTCGTCGAGGCGACGCTGGATATGGGACGCCCGTCCTTGCACCGAACCGCGGCGCACCGCGGCCGACACGTCCTCGAGCCGGGAGAGCGGCGCGAGGGAAAGCAGCGTCAGGCGCGCGACGGCCTCGGCATCCACGACGCTGTCCACCGCGAGGCGGCGCGCGGCGAGCAGGTGCGCGCGCGCCGGCGCGTCGAGGCCGGTCTCGATCTGCAGGTCGGCGGCGAGCATGTGCAGCGACAGCTTGTCGTTCGCGCGCGTTCCGGCGGCGTGGTATTGCGCGACCAGGCGCTCCACCGCATCGCGCCGTCCGGCGAGCCAGAGCGTGCGCAGCATCGGCGTGAGCTCGGGGCGCGCGTCGCCGCGCGCCGCACGCAGCGCGAGCAGCGACTCGGCGGCAGCGTACTGGTGCGCGCCCAGCGACGCCTGGGCAAGCTCCCAGTGGGCGGTGCCGGCGTCGAGCGCGCCGAGGACGCGGCGCGCGCGGTCCGCGTCACCGAGCGCGATGGCGGCGCGCGCGGCCCAGAGCGCGGCCGCCGCGCGCACCGAGGCGTGGCCGCGCTCGGACAGCGGTTCGAGGATGAAGAGCGCGGACATCGGACGCGCCTCGCGTACCTCGCAGACGCCCTGCGCGACGAGCAGGCGATCGCGCTCCGCCGGATTCACCGCCGGCAGGGCAAGCGCTTCCACAAGGAGAGGACGCGCGACCGCGCAGTCGCCGGACAGGGCCGACGCGCGCGCCGCGATGGCAAGCGCCTGCGGCCGCCAGCGGGTGCGCGGGTAGCGCACCAGCACCGTCTCGGCCTTCGCGGCGGCCGCAGCATACCGCGACCCTGCTTCGGCTTCACGCCCCTGACGGGCGAGTCGCTCGCCGGCGGCGAGCTCGGTCTTGGCGTTGTAGATGCCGTTGTAGTACGCGCAGGCCGTGACGGACGGCAGCAGGCAGACGGCGGACGGCAAGATGAACTGCCGCAGGCGACGACACATCGTCCGCCGCAGGCGACTGCTCATCGTCCGCCGCAGGCGACTGCTCATCGTCCGCCGCAGGCGACTGCTCATCGTCCGCCGCCGGGCGTGATGCGCTGCTCGTACCGGCCGAGGTACTCCGCCGCGGCGTCGGCGATGGCACTGGCGAGGGAGTGTTGGCCGGCGAGGGAACTCATGAAGGCCGCCTCGGCGCCGTTGGTGCCGAACCCGATCTCGACGAGCACCGCCGGCATGTACGCCGTCACCAGCACGCGGAAGCCGGCCTGCTTGACCCCGCGGCTCGGGCCGGGGTGCACGCGCCGCAGCGCCCCCTGGATGGTCTCCGCGAGGTCGTTCGACTCGCGCAGGTGCTCGTTCTGCGCCATGTCGTTGATGATGAAGCCGAGTGGATCGTCCCTGGGCGCATCCGCCTCGGTCTCGAACCGCACCACCTCGTTTTCCATCTGCGCCACGCGGCGTTCGTCCTCGGTCTTCGCCTCGGCGAGGAAGTACGTCTCGAATCCGCGCGCGGCGTGCGGCTCGCGCCACTTGGGATTGGCGGCGTTGACGTGCAGCGAGATGAAGAGATCGCCCTTGCTGCGATTGGCGATGCGGCCGCGGTCGTCGAGCGCAACGAGCGTGTCGGTGCGCCGCGTCATGACGACGGCGTAGCCGCGGCGCTCCAGTTCCTGCTCGAGCTGGAGGGCGACCCCGAGCGTGACGTCCTTCTCGCGCACCGGCGTGCGCTCCGGGCTCCACCCGCGCATGCCGGGGTCGCGACCACCGTGGCCAGCGTCGACCACGATGACGCGGCGCCGGCTGGGACGCGGCGGCGGCGAAGGCACGGTGTCGTCGCCCTTCGCCAGGCGCGGCGCGGCGGCGCGCGGCGGCGCGGCGGCGGACACCGCGGCGGGTGAGGGCAACAGCCTGGCGGCCCGCGTCGCCACGGCCGGTGCCGCCGCGGTTTGCGTGAGGCGGCGCCGCACCGGATCCCAGCGCAGCCGCGCGCCGGCACGCGGTGCAATGTCGGTGAGCAGCTGCACCGGAAGCTCGAGTCGCCCGTCCCGCTCGCGCGCGGCAACCACGAGCGGGTACAGCCGGCCGTCGGAGAGCGCAAAGGGAACCCGATCGGCCACTTCGAACGCCACGCCGCCGACGCTTACCAGGTACCGGTGGTTCGGCAGGCGTTGCACCCGCCCGCCAAGCGCACCCACCGCCGCCTCGGCGACCACGAAGGACGCCTGCGGTTCCGCGCGCATCGGGATGGCCGAGTCGCGCCCGCTGACCATGAAGCGCAGCGAGTCAGCCGGGCCCGCGAGGGCGGCGGCGAGCACGAGCGCGAGCATCATCGGCTGCTCCGCAGGGCACGCGCGACGTCGCGCTTGGCGTCCTTCTCCTTCAGATCCGCGCGCTTGTCGTGGAGCTTCTTGCCGCGTCCGAGCGCGAGGACGACCTTGGCGCGTCCGCGACGGAACCGCAGTTCCAGCGGGATGATGGTGAGCCCCTTGCGCTCGACGGCCCCGATGAGGCGGCGGATCTCGCTCGCGTGCAGCAGGAGCTTGCGGGTGCGCGTGGGCTCATGGTTCCACGCCGTGCCCTGCTCGTACGGGGCGATGTGGAGGTTGAGCAGCCAGAGTTCCCCATCCTTCACGACGCCGTACGCATCAACGAGGTTGGCCTTGCCGTTGCGCAGCGACTTGACCTCGGTGCCCTGCAGCACGAGCCCGGCCTCGAAGGTCTCGAGGACCTCGTAGTCGTGGCGTGCGCGCTTGTTGCGGGCGATCAGTTCGGTGTCGGGGGACGGCTTGGTCACGGGCGGCTGAGCGAAGGAGGCGGCAGTTGGTGGAATTTACACCGCGGGGGGTGCAGGGTCCCGAACCGCCGGCGCGGTTCC
This sequence comes from Gemmatimonas sp., assembly GCA_013822425.1. Lineage (GTDB taxonomy): Bacteria > Gemmatimonadota > Gemmatimonadetes > Gemmatimonadales > Gemmatimonadaceae > PNKL01. The sequence continues at coordinate 39,635 of PNKL01000018.1, read as the reverse complement.
CCGGAGAATGACGAGCGGACGGGGGCCGGCGTCTCTTGATTCACCCGGCGGGCCCGGATACGTTTCTGCTCCCTGCCGAAGTGGTGGAATTGGTAGACGCGCTGCGTTCAGGGCGCAGTGGGCTTACGCCCGTCCGGGTTCGAGTCCCGGCTTCGGCACTTAAGGGCAGAAAAGAACAGAGTACGACAGAATACGACAGAATACGACAGAGGGCGGCGCCTTGAGGCGTCGCCCTTTTTCGTGCCCTGCCCCTGCACCATACTCCGCCCCCTGTCCCTGCACCACACTCTGCACCCTTCTCCTGCACCACCCTCTGCACCCTTCCCCTGCACCATACTCTGCCCCCTGTCCCTGCACCACCGTCCGCACCCGCGCTATCGCCGCGTCCTGCTCTCCGATGGCTTCACATCCTCCGGCAGTTCCGGCGCCCCGCCGTACACGTCGCGCAGCGCTTCGCCGGCGTCCGCCAGATAGCCGTCCATGACTTCGATCGCGCGGGCGAGTGGCGTGCCCGCCGTGCGCGCGGAGTCGGACGCGAAGGCGAGAAGCATGCGCCCGAGCTTGTCGGCTGGACCGATGGGTCCGCCGCGCGACTGCAGCGCTTCGCGGTAGGTCGTTACCCGGTCGTTGAACTGGCGCTCGGCGAGCGGGCGCAGGTCGGGTGAGACGTGCGGATCGATGGTGAAGGCCGCGGTGATGGCGGTCGCGATATCCGAGGCGGTCTGGTCATCGAGCGCGTCGCGCTGCGCGGCGATGAGTCCAAGCGCGCGGCGCGCGTAGCGCAGTTCCCAGCGGGCGTGGTCTACGTCGCCGCCGGCCGCGGCGTCGGCGAGCCAGAGCACGTCGGCCTCGCGCGGCTCGCGAAACAGGCGCGCGACGACCGCGTCGGCCCGGCGGCGCCGGCGAAGGCGCGCCAGCATCGCACCGATGAAGGGCAGTCGATCCATCACGCTAGCGGCGGCTGAGAGACCGGACGTGCTGCTGCACCAGCCGAGAGTCAATGCGCATGGGGAGAGATTACCGCCCGGAATGACGGTCAGGAAGTGTCGGTCGCTTACGGTGTCGGTCGCTTACGGTGTCGGTCGCTTACGGTGTCGGTCGCTGACGGTGTCGGTCGCTTACGGAGACAGCGGCGTGGGCACGTCGAAGGTGGAGATGAAATCGAAGTACCCGTTGCGCGCCACCGGCGAGACGTACGTGCGCACCCTCGACACCACCCACGTCCTGATCCTGGCCTGTGCCCACGCCCCTATGTACTTCGCCGGCACCGAGTCCGCACCGTCGTCCCGGAACTGGCAGGAGACCTGCGTATTCAGCGTGTCGGCGTTGAGGGCGCCGTAGCGGAACGCGAAGGCCACCGTGTTGTTCAGGTCGTGTCCGGGACTCCATCGCACGTCGAGCCGCGTCCCGGAGGTCGGCGTTTCAAAGTCCGTCACGGTCAGCACTTCCGCGGTCTTGGCCTTGAACGTGATGGCGGGGTACCCGTCGGCGTCGCCGGGGATCACGACGCGCACCGAGTCACCCGGCACGTACGGGACGCTCGCGGTGCGCAAGCGGTACTGCACCTCGCGTCCCACCGCGCCCGGAAAGATCGAGTCGGTGCGTCCAGAGACCATGAGCTGGATGGCCGGCCCCGCGCCAATGCTGGGGTAGATCTCGCCGAGACCCACCGTGGCGCGCGAGTACGTCTGCAGCCGACAGGAGTCCCAGGGCGACACGGCCGTGGGAACGCCCAGGCCGCTGGCTCCAAAGAACGTCCCGACCGGCGAGGCGGTGTATCCGGTAAGTGACCTCTGCGCGACCATCGTGACAAAGCCGTACGGCACGGACGAAGGACTCGTCGACTCCATGCAGGCGACGCCGACCGAGGCGAGCGCGGCGAGGGCGAGAGGGACGGTGCGGCGGCGGATCATCGGGCCTCTCCGGACGATGGGGCACGACCAGCGGCAGTGCGCGCAAGCAGAACAAGCAACGCGGCGATGGCGAGCATGGCAAGTCCGAGCAGGGCGACCGACACCCCGTGCCACAGCCCGAACAGCGTGCGCCGAGGGTCGCTGGCGGCCAGCTGGTCGATGGGCATGACCGCCGCCGCGCGCAGTGCCGCGATGCGCGGATTCACCACCCAGAGGGCGACGGCGGCCGCGACGGCGGCGGCACCCCCCGCTGTCACGGCGAGGCCGGAACGCCGCACTGCGGGGACGATGGCGAGCACCGCCGCGGGAACGAGGATCGCGCCCGCGAAGACCACGGGGAGCACGCGCCCGACCATCTCGCCGGCGAGGGCGCGCGTCGGCAGCACCGCAAAGGCGCCCGGCGCGACCACGGTGACCGTGAGCAGCGCGGCGCCGAGCCAGAGCGCCACGAGGATGAGCGCCGCGAGGATGAGCGCCGCGACGGGGCGTGTCACCGCGAGATCAGGCGCGCCGCGCCCGTGAGGAACGGATTCGTTCGGATCTCCTCGCCAATCGTCGTGGCTGGCCCGTGTCCCGCGTACACGACCGTTTCCGGCGGGAGCGCGGCGAGGCGCCCGAGCGATTGCTGCAGCGCGCGCGGGTCCGACAGCGGCAGGTCCGTGCGGCCAATGGAACCCGCGAACAGGCAGTCGCCGCCGAAGACCACGCCGTGCCCCGCAAACGCGACGTGGCCCGGCGCGTGGCCAGGGACGTGCATCACGCGGAACGAGAGCCCACCGACCTGCACGACGTCACCCTCGGCGAGATCGCGATCGGGGCCAGGCGGCGCCTCGATCTGCAACCCGTAGAACGTGCCTTGCTCCGTGACGCGATCGTACAGCGGGCGGTCGGCGGGATGCAGGAAGACGGGAACATCCCAGCGACGCTTGACCGCGGCGATGCCGCCGACGTGGTCGATGTGCGCGTGCGTGATCCAGAGCGCGCCCAACGTGAAGCCGCCCCGCTCCACCGCGGCGATCAGTCGCGCCCCCTCGTCGCCGGGATCAATCAGCACGGCGTTGCGCGTCTGCTCGTCGGCCAGGAGATAGCAGTTTTCCGCGAAGGGGCCCACGGTCTCGGCGCGGACGAACATCAGCGTACGAGCATCGGCATGGGCGCCGGCACCGCCTGCCCGGTGCGTCGCGCCGTGAGGTACTTCTCCACCGCGATCGCCGCCGTGGTGGCGTCGCCCACGGCGGTGGTCACCTGCCGCGTGAGCTGGACGCGCACGTCGCCGGCGGCGAACAGCCCCTCGATGGACGTCATCATGTTGGAGTCCGTCAGGATGTAGCCTGCGCTGTCGTGCTGAAAGTGGCCGTCGATGACGCCGGTGTTCGGCTTGAAGCCGACGAAGACGAAGCACCCCGTCGCGACGAGATCGCGCACGGCGCCCGTCTTCACGTGGCGGATCGTCGCGTGCGTCATCAGCCCCTGCGCATCGCCGTAGATGGCGTCTACGACGGTGTCGTATACGGCTTCGATCTTCGGGTTCGCGAGCGCCCGCTTCTGCACGATCTTCGACGCGCGGAACTCGTCGCGCCGGTGCACGATGTACACCTTGCTCGCGTAGCGCGTCAGGAAGTCCGCCTCTTCCAGCGCGGCGTCACCGCCGCCCACTACCATGATGGTGTGCCCCTTGTAGAAGGCGCCGTCGCAGATGGCGCAGTAGCTGACGCCCTTGCCGGCGTACTCGAGCTCGCCGGGCACGCCGAGCTTCACGGGCGTGCCGCCGGCAGTCACGATGACGGCGGGTGCGTGGTAGCGGTCGCCGCCCTCGGTGGTCACGAGAAAGGTGCCGTCGGGCTGCTTGGTGACCTTCTCGACGCGCACGAAGGTCTGCAGGTCCATGCCGAACTTGACGGCGTGCGCCTGGAATTTCTCGGCGAGCTCGGACCCGAGGATGTGCTCGAAGCCGATATAGTCCTCGATGGCTTCGGTATTGAGCAGCTCGCCGCCCGGGAGGCCCTGCTCGAGGACGGCGGTCTTCAGCATCGAACGGCCGGCGTACATGCCGGCGCAGAGTCCAGCCGGGCCCGCGCCAATGATGATCACTTCGTATTCGTGCGTTGCCACGTGTCGTTCCGATTGGATGAATGGGGCTGCGGCGCGGCCCGGTCGCTCCCTGAAAGATTCACCGGATCGTGCGGGCGCTGGAAGGGGGCACCCCCCTCAGCCGAGGTGCCGGCCGCCGTCGACGAAGAGGAGTTGGCCCGTGACGTAGGGCGCCGACGCCAGGTAGACCACGGCCTGCGCCACGTCGTCCGGCGATCCGAGGCGCCGCAGCGGCGTCGCTTCCTCAAAGGCGCGGCGCGCCGTTTCGGGCCACCCCTCCGGTGGAAGCACGGCGCCGGGCACTACCGCGTTTACGCGCACGCGAGGGGCAAGCTGCGCCGCGAGTTGCCGCGTGATCGTCTCGAGCGCGCCCTTGCTCGCCGCGTGCGGCACGAGCATCGGCCAGGACTCGTGCGCGAGGTGGTCGGCGATGTTCACGATGGCGCCGCCCGGCGCGCCCATGGCACGCGCGGCCGCCAGCGACAGGAAGAACGGCGCCCGCGCATTGATGGCGAACGTCTCGTCCCAGTCGGCGGCTGTCACGGCGTCGAGCGCGACGCGCCGCATGATCGCCGCCGAGTTCACCAGCAGGTCGAGTGCGCCGAACTGCGCTACAACGTCGGCGACCAGGCGCTCGGGAGTATCCGTCGCGCGGAGGTCGGCAGCGAACGTTGCGTTCTCCACGCCGAGGCCGCGCAGCGCCGACGCCGTCCGGCGCGCACCCTCCACGGATGCATGATGGTGCACCGCGACGCGCATGCCCTCGGCGCCCAGCGCGAGGGCAATGGCCTGGCCCACGCGCTGCCCGGCGCCGGTGACGAGCGCGACGCGTCCGCGCAGCGCGCTCATTCCTCGCGCACCGGCACGGCGCGGCGCCGCATCTCGAGCCGCTCCTCGTGCCGCGCCAGCCACTCGGACGGCACCTGCACCGCCCCGAGCACGCGCGGTCCCGTCATTGCGCCGTGCCAGTCGGACCCGCCGCTGGGCACGAGATGGAAGAACTCGACGAGCGCACCGATGCGCGCCTGATCGGACGCATTGTGTCCGGGGTGCCGGACTTCCGCGCCGTCAATGCCGGCCGCGACCAGCCGCTCGAAGCGCGCGCGGCGTCCGTCGTCGCCCGGATGCGCCCAGATGGCGAGTCCGCCCGCCCGGTGAATGAGCGCCACGCCGTCGGCGACGTCGAGTCGCGGCTTTTCGACGTAGGCCGGCCTGCCGATGCCGAGCCACTTGTCGAAGACCTCCCGTGAATCCGCCGCAAAGCCGCCGGCGAGCATCGCCCGCGCCACGTGCGGCCGGCCGACCGCCCCGCCCGCCGCTTCCGCGAGCACCCGCTCCATCGTCACCGGAATTCCGAGCGCGTTCAGCGCGGCGACCATGGCAACGGCCCGCACGGTGCGCCCGTCGCGGAACTGCCGCAGGGCATCGGCAATGGTGTCCACATCGGCGAGATGCAGCCCGAGCAGGTGGACCTCCGCCTTGCCGTCCATGACGCTGAGTTCGACACCGGGCACGACGCGCACCCCGAGCGGCCCGGCGGCGGCCATGGCCTCGGCAACGCCGTCCACCGTATCGTGGTCGGTGAGGGCGACGACGGTGAGGCCCGCGCTCGCGGCGGTCTCCACAAGCAGCGTGGGCGACGCCGTGCCGTCGGACGCCGTGCTGTGCGCGTGCAGGTCGATGCGCAGCGCGCCGCCCGGCGTGATCGCGGTGGGCGCCGTCACGTACGGACGCCTCGCGGCGGCGCGACGCGCGGTGAGGACACTACGACAGGTCCACCTGCGCGTAGATGCGCGCCGGATCGATCGGTGGTTCCGTCGCACTGGCGTGCGCCTCCTTCAGCGTGGCGGCGTCGCGCGCCTCCGTGAACTCGATGAACGCGCCGGGCAGCGCCGCCTCCTCGAAGAGCCAGTACTGGCAGCCCGCGTCCGTGTAGTGCGCCGCGCGCGCGCTCACGCGCTCGAGGAACTTCGCGCGGTCATCGGGGGGAACAACGGTGCGTTGCATGCTCAGCGCGCGGGGCATCGGGGGGCTCTGGCGTTCGGGGTCTAGGCGCCGACGCCATGGCCGGCGTCGGGGTGGTCAAAATCCCTGGTCTGGAATGGTCTCGAGCGTCTTCCGAAGGTCGGCCATGAAGCGGTCCGCGTCGGCGCCGTCCACCACCTTGTGGTCGAACGAGAACGAGAAGTACGCGCAGGTGCGGATCGCGATCGTGTCCTCGCCGTCTGGCCCGGTGACGACCTTCGGACGTTTCTCGATGGCGCCGAGCCCGAGGATCGACGTGGTGCCGACCGGAATGATGGGCGTGCCGAAGATCGAGCCGAAGACGCCGTAATTGCTGATCGTGAAGGTCGCGTCCTGCACCTCGGCCGGATTCAGCCGCTTGGTGCGGGCACGCAGCGCGAGGTCGTTGGCCGCCTTGGAGAGCCCCGAGAGCGAGAGGTCCTCGGCGTTCTTGATCACGGGGACGATGAGTCCCGTCGGCTCGAGCGCGACGGCGACGCCGATGTTGTAGCGCTTGCGGTAGATGATGTCGCTGCCGTTGACCACCGCGTTCATGATGGGATGACGCTTGAGCGTCGCCACCACGGCGTGGATGATGAAGGGCAGGAAGCTGAGCTTCTGGCCCGTGGTCGCCTCGAACTCCGCGCGCATCTTCGCGCGGACGCGCGCCACGCGGGTGAGGTCCACTTCGTGCACCGTCGTCACGTGCGTCGCAACGCGGATCGCGAGCGCCATGTGCTCCGAGGTGAGCCGGCGAATCTTCGTCATCGGCTCGACGACGTCGCCCGGCCACGGCGCAGCCGCGGGGGCGTCCACGTGCGCGTCAACCAGGCGGACCGCCGCGGGCATCGCCGCCGGCATGGCAGGTGCGGCCGGCTGGGGGGCCGCGGCGGCAGCGCCGCCATTGTCGAGGAAAGTCTCGAGGTCCTTCTTGGTCACACGTCCCGCGATGCCCGACCCGGTGAGCGCGGCGATGTCGACGCCGTGTTCGGCGGCCATCCGACGCACCAGCGGTGACGAGCGCATGCGCACGCGCTCCTCGAAGGAGTGCGGCACTGGCCGGTGCGGCGCGGCAGCGGGCGCGGCAGCGGGCGCGGCAGCGGGCGCGGCAGCAGGCACGGCAGCAGGCACGGCAGCAGGCACGGCAGCGGGCGCGGCAGCAGGCACGGCGCCAGACGCCGCCAGCGCCATGGCGGCGCCCTTCTCGGTCTCGATGCGCGCGACGACCGTCTGCACCGCGACCGTGGTCCCCTCGTTCACGAGAATCTCGGCGATCACGCCGGCGGCCGGCGACGGAATCTCGGCGTCCACCTTGTCGGTGGAAATCTCGAAGATCGGCTCATCGCGCCGGACTTCATCGCCCACCTTCTTGAGCCACCGCGAGAGTGTTCCCTCGGCGATCGATTCACCCATCTGGGGCATGGCAACGTCCAATCGGGCCAAGGGGGGCCTCCTCTACTGTTCCGGGCGCTTCGGGGTCCGAAGCGCCCACATGACGAGGGCCGGAAGGGAGATCATCCCGATCGCCCCGCCGACCAGCGTATACTCGAGCCAATTGCACGCCGGCACCCCGTCGCAGGGCTTCGCGTGCGTCACGTATGCCACGACCTTCGACAAGAATGCCGCGATCATGCCGCCGGAAAAGAACCCGAGCGGCACCATGAAGCAGCCAACGGCGATCGTGCGGGACCAGGGCGCGCCCTGGCCCGCGGGCGCTCCCGGGGCATCCTGCATTCTAGCGACCTCCCCGGCGCGCCGGCGTCCACGCGTGCATGCCCATGTCCTAGAACGCCGACGTCAACTCGTGCCGCGCATCCGTCTTTCGATGGAGTTGCACAAAGAACTTCTTGACGTTGCGGTCAATGCGGCTCTCGCCCATCTGGTCGGTCTCGCCCTCGACGAACGTATAGTGCCCGCCTTCCATCTTCACCGACAGCGTGAGCGTGGCTGGCACTTCGGGCGTGCCGACGACCCCCCGATACGTGCGCGAGCGGTTGGTCGTGTGCGTGAGCCTCAGTCCAATCGTCGGAAAGAAGGCATCGGCCTCGGCGAGGACGGTATCGGGATGGACGGTCGTTCGATGAAAGTGCTTCATGATGGTCTCAGGGCTTCCTGGGTTCGGCTGGCGTGACCGGTGCGGCGGGGGTGGCACTCGGGCCGAACTCCTCACCCACAAAAACGGTTTGCCGCCAATCCTCGACGGTCTTCTGCAGCAACTTCGTGGAATCCCGCCGGAACTGGATCCCGAGCGCCCACTCGCCGGCGGCCGGGAACATCAGGGTGGCGTGATACGTGCCGACCTCCGGGCCATACCGGAACCCGTCCCACTTGGTGATGCCGTCGGCATTTGTAACGTAGATGCGGCCCTGCCCGTCCGCGATGGGTTCCTTCGTCTTCTTGTCGCGGACCACGATGGTGTAGTGGATGGGCTCGAGCGAGACGGGGGGGGTGATGTCGCTCCACGCCCGGATCTCGAAGTCCTGCGTCCACAGGCGGATGTCGGTGTTCGGCCGGTCGGGCGGCGAACAGGCCGCCGCTGCGGTCGCCAGCACCATGAGCGCCAGGCGTCGGAGCGGGATCACGGTTGGTACTCCAGGCCGAGGTGGGTGATCTGCTCCTCCCCCATCAGGTGGCGGAGCGTGTTCTTCAGCTTCGTCTGCTGGATGAAAAGATCATGCTCCGGAAGCAATCCCGCAGGGGCCATCGGCGACTTGTAATAGAAGCTTAACCATTCCTGGATTCCCTTCTGCCCGGCTCGGCCGGCCAGGTCGCTGAGCAGCGCGAGGTCGAGGACGATGGGCGCCGCGAGAATGGAGTCGCGGCACAGGAAGTTCACCTTGATCTGCATCGGGTAGCCCATCCACCCGACGATGTCGATGTTGTCCCACCCTTCCTTGTTGTCGCCGCGTGGCGGGTAGTAGTTGATGCGGACGACGTGCGAGAAACCCTCATACAGGTCGGGATACATCTCGGGCTGCAGGATCGTGTGCAGCACGCTCAGCTTCGACGCTTCCTTGGTCTTGAAGGACGCCGGATCGTCGAGCACCTCGCCGTCGCGGTTTCCGAGGATGTTGGTGGAGTACCAGCCGGCCAGCCCCAGCATGCGCGCCTTGAGGGCGGGGGCGATGACGGTCTTCATCCACGTCTGGCCCGTCTTGAAGTCCTTGCCCGAAACGGGGACGCCCTCACGCTCGGCCAGCGCCAGCAGCGCCGGCGCGTCCACCGCGAGGTTGGGAGCGCCGTTGTTGTACGGCACGTGTTCCATGATGCACGCCCACGCATAGAGCATGGACGGCGCGATGTCGGGGTGGTTCTCGTCCATCCCGCGCTCGAACGACTCGATGGTCGCGTGGACGGCCGACGGCGCGATGTAGATCTCCGTGGATCCGCACCAGACGGCCACCATCCGGTCGCAGCCGTTGGCGGTCTTGAAGTCGCGGATGTCCTGGCGCAGCTGCTCGGCAAGGTCGCGCTTGGTCGTCCCCGTCTTCACGTGCGTGCCGTGAATGCGCGTGACGTAATGCCGGTCGAAGACGGCCGGCATGGGCCGGATGGACTGCAGGAACTCGCGCAGCGGCTCGAGATGCTTGTCCTCCAGCACGCCGGCCTTCCGGGCCGACGTGTAGGCGTCGTCGGGAATGGGATCCCACGCGCCGAAGACGATGTCGTCGAGCCCGGCCAGCGGCACGAAGTCGCGGATGAGCGGCGAGCGCCTCTCGGTGCGCTGTCCCAGCCGGATGGTGGACATCTGGGTGAGCGATCCGATGGGCTTGCTGAGGCCCCGGCGAATGCTCTCGACGCCGGCGATGAATGTGGTGGCGACGGCGCCGAGCCCGGGAGTCAGCACACCGAGCTTCCCCGTGGCGGGGCGAATTGTGGCGGGGCGAATTGTGGCGGGAGACGTGGTCACAGGATGGTCGGATGAAAGGTCGGTTCAGGGAATCGTCGCATCCGCCGCGCGTTCGTCGACGGCGGGCGCCGGCGCAGCGGGCGGCGGCGCGGGCTGCGGCACGGGCTGCGTCGCCCAACGCACGTGCGCGATGCGCTGCACGGCCGTGACGATGGCGCTGGCCGCGAGCAGCGAGAAGACGAGCCGCAGCAGTAGTCCGTCGAGTACGAGCCCGAAGAGCGCCTGCGGCGCCGCCAGCAGCGTGATGCGCTCGGCGCGCTCCATCATGCCCACGCCCTTCATCTCGATACCGAGGGTCTCGGCGCGCGACCGCGCGTACGAGATGACGAAGGTGGCCATCATCCCCAGCAACCCGACGGCGACCATCGGGAGCGAGCGATGCCACGCGTCGGCGGCGAAGAAGAAGGTCAGGCCGCCAAAGAGAAACCCGTCGGCGATGCGATCGAGCGTCGAGTCGTAGAAGGCGCCAAACGTCGTGCTGCGATTCGTGCGGCGCGCCACGGCCCCGTCGGCGAAATCGAAGACGGCGGTGACGCCGAGAATCCAGCCGCCCGTCCGGATATGCCCCGAGGCAAAGGCCAACCCGGCCGCACAAGTGCAGAGCGTGCCGATCGTCGTGAGCGTGTTCGGGCTGACACGCCTCCGGACGAGGAACCCGACGAAGGGTTCGACGGCGCGCGTATACCCGGCGATGATCGAGTTCCAGAGCGAACGCATCGGAGGTCAGTGGACGGGACGGTGCCGGTGCCCAGGACACGGCGGCGTGCGCCGCATCGCGTCGCACAGTGCCCTCAAGGGAGTGTAAGTCCCCGTCTGCACGGGATCAACACGTTCCGGCGTGGGTTGTTCCCCGATGACCGTGTCAGCGGTCAACGATACAGCTGCAGGGTCCGGGCCTTCTTCTGGAACGCCACGAGCGCCGTCAGGCTGGCATCCACAAGCGAATCGGGGTCTGCCCCGCGTGCGACGAGCGCCAGCGCCTCGCCAAGCCCGGGCGCGCCGGCCGCACCGGCAAGCTTGAGCGAATCGCCGTGCACCTTCCAGACGGCCCAGGCGAGGTTGAGCGCCAGCCGGCCGGTTTGCACCCGCTCGCGGTCGAGGACTTCGATGCGAATGCCCGGGATGCTCATGCCATCGTACTTGCCGTCGGAGGGCCCGCGCGGCGTGAAGCGCTCGGCCTCGAATCGCACGCCCGGCAGCGGACGGTCGGCCAGCTCATCGAGCACGCGCTTGGCGTTGAGCCACGGGGCCCCAATGAGGGTGAACGGATAGGCCGTGCCACGCCCCAACGAGAGCGTAGTCCCCTCGAGCGGAAGCAGCGACGCGGCCAGCAGGAGGTCGTCCACCGAACGCACCTCCTCCACCGGCGATGTCCACGGCAGCTTGCTCTCGCCACCCCAGAACCTGTCGCGCCGCACACCGCGCGCCGGCACCACGTGCAGGTCGGCCCCGGCGGGCAGCGTTGAGGCGAAGAGGCGCAGCGCCTCACCTACCGACAGTCCGTAGCGCACCGGGATCGCGATGTCGCTGCCGGCCACCGGCCGCCACATGGGCCCGTCGTACGATTCCCCGCCGAGCGACGGCGGATGGTCAAGGACCACGACGGTGGCCTTGTGCGACGCGGCCTTCGCGACCATGCGATGCAGCTTCCCAAGAGACGACCGCGCGGCGAAGCCGCCGTCGTTGATGTCGATGACCGCGCCGTTCACGCCGCGCCAGGCGGCGTCGGAGAGCGCGGAGTCGGGGCTGATGACGGCGAGGAGGTGCACGTTCATGCGCCGCACGCGGCCGTCCTCGCGCAGCTCCGCGGGACTCGGGAGCCCGCCGCGGGCCCCCGGCTGCTCGGTGATCCAGAGCACCCCGCGGCCGGCCAGCAGCCGGAGACTGTCTTCCACCAGCACGGTCATGCTCGCCCGCACTTTCTCCGGGCCCCCCCGACCCGCATCTTCCCTTGGCGGTCCCGAGGAAGCACAGGCCGCCAGCAACGTCACTCCGACTCCCCACGCCCAAGTCCGATGCACGCTCGTCGTCTCGCCTCGCTGATGGTCATGGCCGCGCTCGCCGCGGCTGCGTGCGGCCGCATCCGTCCCGCGGCCACCGTCTCCCCTGATATAACCCGCGCCGCAACGCCGGGGTTCACGCCGTCGCTGACTGCGCCGCTGAACGATGACGCCCGGGCCTGGATCGAGCAAACCCTGGCGGGGCTGACGCTGCGCCAGAAGGTCGGCCAGATGACCTCGGCCTGGGTGCTCGGCGACTACACCAGCACCTCGGATCCGAGCTACGTGGAGGTTCGTGACTGGGTGACCAAGGATGAGGTCGGGGGCTTCACGATGTCGCTGGGCACGCCCATCGAGGTGGCGGCCAAGATCAACGACCTCCAGAAGTTGGCGAGGATTCCGATGCTGGTGCACTCGGATCTCGAGCCCAACCTTGGCCGGCTCGAAGGCGGGATCTTCGCGCCGTACGCCTACGGGGCCGGTTCGGCCACGGTCATTCCCGCCAACATGGCCATCGGCGCCACCGGTGACACGGCGCTGGCCCGGCGGGCGGGCGAGATCGTCGGCCGAGAGGCTCTCGCCGTCGGCATCAACGTGGTCTTCGCGCCGACGGTGGACGTGAACAACAACCCCGCCAACCCGGTCATCAACACGCGGTCGTTCGGCGAGGATCCGCAGCAGGTGGCGGCGCTGTCTGCGGCGTTCGTGCGCGGGGTGCAGTCGTCGGGGGCGATTGCCACCGTGAAGCACTTCCCCGGGCACGGTGACACCGACACCGATTCGCACCTTGCGCTCCCGGTCGTGAAGAGCAACCGCGCGCGACTCGACCAGGTGGAGCTCGTACCGTTTCGCGCCGCGATCAGGGCGGGCGCGATGGCGGTGATGTCGGCCCACATCGCCCTGCCGGCCATCGGTGAGGACAATGCGCCGGCAACGCTCCGCAAGGACGTGATCACCGGGCTGCTGCGCGACACCCTCGGGTTCACGGGCGTGGCGTACACCGACGCGCTTTCCATGGAAGGCATCGGCGGCGGCTACACGGTGGAGAAGAGCGCGGTCGCCGCCGTGCTCGCGGGTGCCGACGTCCTGCTCAAGCCAACGCACATTGGCCGCGCCATTGACGCGGTGGTGGCGGCGGTGGAGCGCGGCGAGATTCCGATGGCGCGCATTGACGCCTCGGTGCGCCGGCTGCTGGAGCACAAGCTGCGCGTCGGCGTCATCCAGCGGCCGTTCGTCTCGCTCGAGGCGCTGCGGGACACGGTGGGCGCCGCCGAGCACCGCACGCTCGCCGCCGAGATCGCCCAGAAGGCCGTCACGCTCGTGCGCGACCGCGGTGACCTCGTGCCGCTCGCACGCGGCATCCCGACCCTCGTGCTGACGTACGCCCCGGAGCAGGACATCGCCGCCGGCCGCACGTTCGCGACGTCCCTGCGCGGCGCGCTCGGCGGCGGCATGCGCGCGCAACGCATCGGCGCCCGCACACCGCGCGGCGAGCTCGATTCCCTCGGCCAAGGGGCGCAGCGCGTCGTCTTCAGCACGCACGGCCGCACCATCGAGGGCGAGGGCAAGCTCGCCATTGCGCCCCAGGTGGCGCAGTGGCTCGACTCCGTGGCATCAGTAAGACCCGTGGTGATGGTCTCGCATGGCAACCCGTACGTCATCCGCCAGTTCCGCAACGTTGGCACGTATGCCATGGCGTTCGGCACCGGCGCCACGATGGAGAGCGCGTCCGCCCTCGCCATGGCTGGACTGCGCCCGATCACCGGCCGTTCGCCGATCTCTCTCCCCGGATTCTACGCGCGCGGCGACGGCATCCCGCGCGCCCTCCCGTTCCCGCGCGAAGCGCTTCCGACCGTCATGAAGGACTCGCTGCAGCACCTGCTCGACCGCGCCGTACGCGACTCGGCGTTTCCGGGCGCCGTCGCCATCGTCGGCCGCAAGGACCGCGTGCTCGCCACGGTGAGCGCGGGGCGGCTCGACTGGAAGGAACCCACCGTCCCCGACGAGCGCACCCTGTGGGACATGGCGTCGCTCACGAAAGTGACCGCGACCACATCCGCGATCATGCGGCTGGTGGACGCGGGCAAGGTGGATATCAATGCGCCGGTGCAGAAGTACCTGCCCGACTGGCAAGGCAAGAACAAGGAGAAGGTGCTGGTCCGTCACTTGCTCACGCACTCGTCAGGCCTGATCTCGTGGCGCCCGATCTACAAGGAAACCACAAGTGCCGAGCAGGGGATGCAACTGGTGTTCCAGACGCAGCTCGACACCCTCCCGGGTGCGCGCATGCTGTACAGCGACATCAACTTCATCTTGCTCGGCCAGATCGTGCAGCGGGTGAGCGGACTGACGCTCGACGCGTTCGTGCGCGAGCAGGTGTTCGGGCCGCTCAAGATGACGGATACGCAGTTCAATCCGGACAAGTCGCTTCTCCCGCGCATCGCCCCGACCGAAGTGGACCCGTGGCGCGGGCGCCATCTCCGCGGCGAGGTCCATGACGAGAACGCGTTCACCCTGGGCGGTGTCTCCGGCCACGCGGGCCTGTTCTCCACGGCGCACGATGTGAGCCGCCTGTGCCAGGCCTACCTAAACGGCGGCACGCTTGACGGCGTGCGTATCTGGAGCCCCGAGACGATCAAGCTGTTCACGACGGTCGCGGATTCGACGTTCTCCAACCGGGCGCTAGGCTGGGAGACGCCAAACGGGATGAACTCAGCCGGGCACGTGCTGAAGCGGCCGGCGTTCGGGCACACGGGATTCACCGGGACCAGCATGTGGATCGACCCGGCGAACGACCTGTTCGTAGTGCTTTTGACGAACCGCGTGAACCCGACGAGACAGAACAGCAAGATCAGCGCCGTGAGGCAGGCGGTGGCGGACATGGCCGCGGCGCTGGCCGCGGCGGGCCACTTATAGTAGGCCCCAGCCGTTGAACCGCCCCGCCGGTCGCAGTATATTTCCTATGTTACGAGATGGCGGCCTGCCGCCCCCCACACCCGGAGTCTCGCATGAGCACCACAAATACTCCCGAAATCGCCCTGACGATCTCCGCCAACGCCACGACCGAGGTCAAGAAGTTCATGGCCGCCGAAGGCGTGTCGCCCGATGTGGGCGGCCTGCGCGTGAGCGTCCAGCCCGGTGGTTGCTCGGGGTTCAAGTACAGCCTCCTGATCGAGGATCAGGCGGCCGAGGACGACACGATCCTCGTGCAGGACGGCTACCGCGTCTTCGTCGATCCGTTCTCGATGCAGTACCTGAACGGCGTCGCGATCGACTACGTGACGTCCATGCAGGGGTCGGGCTTCACCTTCAAGAATCCGAACGCGTCCGGCGGTTGCGGATGCGGCAGTTCATTCTCGGCATAGACACGAGTCCCGTGCGATGACGTCTGGCCTTCGCCACGACGCCGCAGACGCTTCGAAGGCCCGCGATACCGCCCCGGCGGCGCAGCGCGGGCCTTCGCACGTCTCCGGCGCCCTTACCGCGCTCGAGCGCATTCCCACGGTCGTCCTCGACGACCACCAGGCGGTCGCGGTTGAGGTGGCACAGCGCATCGCCGGCATCATTCGTTCGCGCGAGGCCGAGGGCCGCGCCACGGTCCTCGGCCTCGCCACCGGCTCGACGCCCATCGGCGTGTACCGCGAGCTCATCCGGATGCACCGCGAGGAGGGGCTGAGTTTCAAGCGGGTCGTCTCGTTCAACCTGGACGAGTACTACCCGATGGCGCCCGACAACATCCACTCGTACCACCGCTTCATGTGGGAGAACCTGTTCTCGCAGGTGGACGTGGACCCGGCGAACGTGCACATCCCCGACGGGACGGTGCCGCGCGAGAAACTCGATTCGTGGTGCGCCGCGTACGAGCAGGCGATCCGCGACCAGGGCGGCGTCGACATCCAGATTCTCGGCATCGGCAAGACCGGGCACATCGGCTTCAACGAACCCGGGTCGGGCGAGACGAGCCGCACGCGCCTCGTGCACCTCGACACGGTGACACGCCGCGACGCCGCCGCCGACTTCTTCGGCGAGGAATTCGTGCCGCGCGAGGCGGTCACGATGGGCGTGGCGACCATCCTCGACGCCCGCGAGATCGTCATCCTGGCCACCGGCGAGCACAAGGCGCGCATCGTGCGCCGCGCCGTCGAGGGGCCGGTGGCCCTCGAGGTGGCCGCCACGTTCCTGCAACGCCACCCGGCCACGACGTTCTTCGTGGACGCCGCCGCCGCCGTCGAGCTCACGCGCGTGGCGACGCCGTGGCTGCTCGACGAGGTGGAGTGGACGGAGCGGCGCACGCTCGACGCGGTGACGTGGCTCTCGCGCAAGGTGGGGCGGGCCATCCTCAAGCTGACGCAGGGCGACTATGCCGAGCACCAGCTGTCGTCGCTCGTGGCCCGCCACGGCAGCCCCGGCGCCGTCAACGGACTCGTGTTCAACCTCCTCGGCGCCAAGATCCGCGGCAAGAGCAAGCTCCCGCACGGCAAGAAGGTCGTCTGCTTCTCGCCGCACCCCGACGACGACGTCATCTCGATGGGCGGCATCCTCCGCAAGCTGACGGAGAACGGCAACCAGATCATCGTGGCGTACATGACGAGCGGCAATATCGCCGTCTTCGACCACGACGTGCGGCGGCATGTGGACTTCCTCCATCGCATGCAAACCGGCCACGGCCTGGGCGACGCGCAGGTGCCGGCCTTCGTGGCCAAGGTGGATGCGTTCCTGCAGTCGAAGCAGCCGGGCGACGTGGACATCCCCGAGGTGGCGGACATCAAGCGCATCATTCGCGAGGCCGAGGCGATCAGCGGCCTTGAGACCGTGGGCCTGACGGGCGCCAACGGCCGCTTCCTCAACCTGCCGTTCTACCAGACGGGCAAGGTGAAGAAGGACCCCATCGGCCCGGCCGACGTGGCGATCGTGCGCGCGCTGCTCGCGGAAGCGAAGCCGGACTACATCTTCGTCGCCGGCGACCTGTCGGACCCGCACGGCACGCACCGGATGTGCAAGGAAGCGATCGACGCGGCGATTGACGAGTTGTGGCCGAACCGGCCGCGTGGGCCGCGGCCCGTGGAGGCGCGCCGCGCTGGCGAGGACACGCCAGCGCAGGCGCCCGAGGTCTGGCTCTACCGCGGCGCCTGGCAGGAGTGGCCGATCACCGAGGCCACGTGGCTCGTGCCGATGTCGCAGGAGGAACTGCGCTTCAAGATCCAGGCGATCTTCAAGCACCAGAGCCAGAAGGACTCCATGCCCTTCCCGGGGCAGGACGAGCGCGAGTTCTGGCAGCGCGTCGAGCAGCGCAACAAGGAGACCGCAGGCATTCTCGACCAGCTCGGCCTCGCCGAGTACTTCGCCATGGAGGCGTATGTCGTGGACTAGCGGCGCAGCGCGGGGTGTCCAGTGAGCGGTACCCGCTTCGGATGGCTCGACCTCCTGGTCCTCCTCGTCTACCTCGCCGGCACGACGGTGCTGGGCGTATGGCTGGGACGGGACCAGAAGAACTCCAAGGACTACTTCGTCGCCGGGCGCAACATTCCGTGGTGGGCGGTGATGTTCTCCATCGTCGCCGCCGAGACGAGTGCCCTGACGTTCATCTCGGTGCCTGGCCTCGCCGTGATCGGCAACTTCGGCTTCCTGCAGGTCTGCCTGGGCTATGTCCTCGGCCGCGTCGTGGTGGCGTACGTGCTGCTGCCGCGCTACTTCGAGGGCGACCTCGTGACGGCGTACGAGCTGCTCGAGACGCGGTTCGGCATGGCGACCCGCCGGTTCACGTCGGTGGTGTTCATGGTGACGCGCGGCATGGCCGACTCGGTGCGCGTCTTCGCGTCGGCGATCCCCATCGCGATCGTCATCGGGCCGTCGCTGCCGCGGGAGCTGGTGATGCCGGCGGCCATCGTCATCCTCGGCGTGCTCACGATCATCTACACGTACAAGGGCGGCATGCGGGCCGTTGTCTGGACCGAGTTGCTGCAGGCGGGCGTGTACGCCACCGGCGGCCTCAGCGCCGCGTATCTCGTGGGGCAGGCCGTCAGCGGCGGATGGACGCAGATTCTCGCCGACGCCGGCGCACAGGACAAGCTGCGCGTCTTCGACTTCTACACCGGCTTCGACCGGCCTTTCACCGCCTTCGCCGGCATCATCGGCGGCGCGGTGCTGACCATGGCCTCGCACGGCGCCGACCAGACCATCGTGCAGCGCATGCTGTCGGCGCGGTCGCTCAAGGACGCGCAGAAGGCGATCATCGGCAGCGGCATCGCGGTGCTCGCGCTGATGACGCTCTTCCTGACGGTGGGCATCGGCCTCTGGTCGTACTATCAGGGGACGACGTTCAACTCGCCCGACCAGATCTTCCCGACCTTCATCTTCGAGAAGATGCCGAACGGGTTGATTGGCCTGCTCGTGGCGTCGATCCTGGCGGCGACGATGAGCACGCACTCGGGCGCCATCAACTCGCTGGCCGCCACGACGACGCACGACATCTACGTGCCGCTCTTCAGGAAGGCGCCCAACGAGGCGGCGACGTTCCGTGCCGGCCGGTGGTTCGCGCTCGCATGGGGCGTGGTGCTGACGTTCGGCGCCCTGCTCTTCCCCGAAGGTCGGACGCCGGTCGTGGAGATCGCCCTCTCGATCGCCTCGTTCACGCAGGGCGCGCTGCTCGGCGGGTTCTTCCTCGGGATCTTCGTGAAGCGCGCGGTGCAGCGCGACGCGATCGTCGGCATGTCCATTGGCATCGCCGTCATGGCGTTCGTCGTCTTCGCCAAGCAGCTGTCGGCGGCGTATCCGTGGCTGGCCAGCACGCTCGGGCCGCTCGCGAACATTGCCTGGCCGTGGTACGTGCTGATCGGCACCACGATCACCGTGGGCTCCGGGTTCATCAGCTCGCACGTGCGCCGGTCGCCTGACGCCGCGTGACGCGGCGCGACGCGGCGCGCCTCTCCTGAACCGCCGCGTCACGCGGCTCCCTTTTTCGACCCCCATGAGTTTTCTCATCGTTGGCGTGGATGGCGGCGGCACCAAGACCAAGGTCGTCGTGGCGGACGAGCAGGGCCGCGAAGTGGCGACGGCCACGGGCGGCGGCAGCGCGGCGCGCCCCGGGCAGACGACGCACGCCGCCGAGGTGATTGCGCAGACCGTGAAGGAGGCGCTGGCGTCGTGTGACCGGTCAGGCGAGGTGCCGCGGGTGCTCTGCGCGGGGCTCGCCGGCGCTGGCCGCGAGCCCGAGCGGCAGGCGGTGCGGGAGGCGCTCGTGCGTCTTGAGGTGGCGGACCACGTGCTCGTGGAGCCCGACGCCACCGTCGCGTTGGTGGACGCGTTCGGCGACGGCCCAGGCATCCTGCTGGTGAGCGGCACGGGCTCGTCGTGCTTCGGGCGCTCCCACACGGGCGCATTCGGGCGCTGCGGTGGATGGGGACTCAACATCGGCGACGAGGGGAGTGGTGCCTGGATCGGTCGCAAGGCGCTGAGCATCGTGGCCGCCGCCGCCGACGGTCGCGAGCCCGAGACCACGCTCCTGCCCGCGGTGCTCACCGCTCTCGAGCTCGAGAGCAGCGACGGCCTGGTGGTGTGGGCGGCGCACGCCGATCCCGCGGCGCTGGCGAAGATCGCGAGCACGGTCATCACGGTGGCCGCCACGGGCGACCTGCGGGCGAACTCGCTGCTGGCGCTGGCCGCCGAGGAACTGGTGACGCACGTCCGGGCGCTGGCGCGCCAGCTCTTCGCCGACGAGCGTGCGTCAATTCCGGTGGCGCTGGCCGGCGGCCTCATGGAGCGCGGCTCGTTCCTGCGGAAGCTCGTGGAGCTGCGACTCAAGAGCGCGGTGCCCGGCGCCGAGGTGCGGACCGAGCCGGTGGTCCCGGCGCGCGGCGCGGTGCGCCTGGCGCTGCAGGCGGCGACGAAACGGTCGTAACCCGCCGAGATTCGCTGCGACGCGAACCCGGGTCCGCGCCAACGAGCCGGCCCCGGGCTTCGTACATTCTGGCATCCGGGTCCGTCGTCCACCGACCACCGACCACCGCTCGCTCGAGAGGACGCATGTCGCGCTTTCGCCGTTTCCTGATTGCCGTCTCCGCCGGCTTGGCCGCGTCTCCGCTGGCCGCCCAGCGCACCGACCTGCTGACGAACACGAAGTTCGAACCGTACTTCAATGTCGCGTCTCCCCTCACGCTCACCGCCGCCGCGAAGACCGACCGGGTGGCATGGAAGACCTACGAGCGGGGGATGCGCAACGTCTACACGGCCGCCGCGCCCTCGTGGAAGCCGGTGAACCTCACCCGGTACACGGAAGACAACGGCCTCGAGATCGGGGACATCTCGTTGTCGGACGACGGATCGATCGCCGTCTTCGTGCGCGGGTCCGCGCCCAACGCGCGTGGCTGGGTGGCGAACCCGTCGCATGATCCCAACGGACCCGAACGGGCCATCTGGGCCGTGCGGACCACCGGGGGCCGCGCGCCGTGGAAGGTGGCCGTCGGCGGGTCACCGGTGCTCTCGCCTGATGGCAAGGCCGTGCTCTACGTGAAGGACGGGCAGATCTACCGCGCTCCGGTCGCTCCGGTGAATCCGGCGACCGCCATGGACCGCGGCGAGAAGCCGTTCATCACGGCCTGGGGACGACAGAGCAATCCGCAGTGGTCGCCCGATGGCAGAAAGATCTCGTTCGTGAGCGACCGCGAGAATCATGCGTTCATCGCCGTCTACGACGTGAAGAGCCGGACGCTCGCGTACCTCGATCCCAGCGTGGACTGCGATGGGAATCCGGTCTGGACCGACGACTCGAAGCAGATCGTCTTCACGCGGCGCCCGGGAACGCCGTTCGGCCTGCAGAACCAGGACGGTGCCGGTGTCGGCCAGTCGGCTGGCACGCCTGTCAGCATCACGCAGGCGCTGCAGCGCCTGCGCAACGGCGGGTTCGGTCCGCCGTGTGGCGGTGGCTTCGGATTCGGTGGCGGCGGTGGTGGCGGACGCGGCGCGGCGGCGGCAAACCCGGAGGCGGTCTCGCGCCCCGGCTTCTTCCAGGCGCGGTTTGCCGGCGGCTACTCCCTGTCGCTGATGGTGGCCGACGTCTCGACGCGCATCGCCCGCGAGGTCTGGCACAACCAGCCGGGCGATCGGACGTTCACGACGCTGAACGGCATGCGCTACGCGGCGGGGTATGTGGTCTTCCCGGCCACCGTGCCGAACGACGAGTGGGACCGCTGGTTCTCCATCAACCTTGCGAACCCGGCACAGGAGCCGGTGCTTCTCACCACGACCGACGGCCTCATCGAGGGAGCGGGGTCGGCCAAACTCTCGGCGGACCGCAAGACGCTGTACTACGCGACCAACGCCGAGGACATCGAGCGCCGGCACATCTGGTCGGTGCCGGTGAGCGGCGGCACGCCGCAGCAGGTCACGACGGGCGAAGGGATCGAGACCTCCCCGGTGCATCTCGCGTCGGGAAAGGCGCTGGCCGTGCTCTACTTCGACTGGAACACACCGGCCTCGGTGGGCATCGTCGTCGCCGGCACCGACAAGGCGAAGACGATTTTCCCGGTGCTCGGCAAGGAGTTTCCGCGCGACGCGCACGTGAAGCCGCAGATCGTGTGGACCAAGGCCCCCGACGGCCTGGCCATCAGCAACCAGCTCTTCCTGCCGAAGGACCTCAATCCGGGCGAGAAGCGTCCCGCGGTGGTCTTCGTGCACGGCGGCCCGATGCGGCAGATGCTCCCTGGCTACCACTACATGGAGTTCTACCACTGGTCGTATGCCTATAACCAGTGGCTCGCGGCGCAGGGGTACGTCGTGCTGTCCATCAATTACCGGCGCGGCATCGGCTACGGACGGTCGTTCCAGCAGGCGCCGAACGCGCAGGCGCAGGGCAACAGCGAGTACCAGGACGTCCTGACCGGCGGCAAGTACCTGCAGACGCGCGACGACGTGGACCCGGCGCGCATCGGCATCTGGGGGCTGTCGTACGGCGGACTGCTCACCGCGCAGGCACTCGCGCGCAACAGCGACCTCTTCATTGCGGGCGTGGATTACGCGGGCGTGCACCTGTACGGCAGCTCGGTGGACACGGCGGCGCTGTCGTTCAAGTCGTCGGCCGTCGGCGCCATCGACAACTGGAAGTCCCCGGTTCTCCTCGTGCACGGCGACGACGACCGCAACGTGGACTTCGCGCAGACCGTGGGGCTCGTGCAGCTGCTGCGGGCGCGCGACATCTATCACGAGATGATCATCGTCCCCGACGACCTGCACGAGTCCATGCTCCACAAGAACTGGGTCGACACGTGGGAGCGCACCGACCGGTTCCTGAAGCGCTTCGTCTGGAACAAGGAGACGCCGCCCTCGATGGCAAGATGACCACGGGCGCGTCCGCACGTTCCCGGGCGCGGCTGGCGCCCTCGCCGAGGCGTTCGGCGTGCACCTGCGCAACGGTTTCGCGTACGACTCATCGCGCACGAACAGCCGGTTCGTCTTCACGCGCGCGTCCGGCCGTCTTGCCTTTCACCCGGTCACGGACGGTCGCAGCCCATCGGAGCGTGTGGACCGCGTGGTGGCCTTCACCGGCCAGGCCTTCCGCGTGGATGCGCCGGGCCAGACACTCATGACGCTCGAAAGAGGCGCCACCGTGCTGGAGCCGCGCGTCGCGTCCCCATGGGGATGAACGATCCTGCGGCGCCGCAGAATCCGCAGTTCCTGCTGAACGTGATGCACTGGCTCAGCGGGCTGCTACCGGAGCTCGCCCGCGTTCACGCAGTTCGCGGCCACCCAGGCGTCCGTGCCGTTGCTGCGGACACGCTCCGGGGACGGCTGTGCTGCCTCGTGGGCCGACGCCGGCTCGGCAGTCACGATCCAGTCGCAGGCCCTGCCGCCCGGACGCAGATCCGGCGCTTCAAGGGCGAATGCCGCCGGCGCGCGCGTCGAGCTCGAGGAGCCGCCGCCGTACGAGGCGCCGGAGGTAGACGTTCCGCCGCGACCGCTGGAGTAGGCGCCGGCACCGCGAAGGGCGGCCAGCTCACGATGGAAGGCGATGCCGGCGTCACCCTGCGAGACCGTGGACCCGGGCACGCGATCCGGCGCACAAGCGGCCATGAGCACGCCGCACAGCAGTGCGGAGATGCCACGGGCGGATCTGCCGGATGACGAGGGGCGCACGATGTCTGGGTCTCGATCCTGGGGAAGTAACGGTACTGTAACTAACGCCGCCGGCACGTAACGTCAATGAACGGACGAGCGAGGACTAGCGCGCATCACGGAGAGCGGGCACCTCTGAGCGCCTCACCTCAAAGCGTTCCGTGGCCAGCCGGTCGCCGCGAGCCCAGATGCTGACCTCCCACACCCCCTCTTCCTTGGCGTCGTCCACGCCCGGGTGGTACCAACTGACTTCCCAGTCGGCCGAGATGTGAAAGTCATACTCGTACACCGCGCGGCGCGGCGAGACCAGGCGGATGCGCACGGTGATGTCATCGGGAAGGAAGTTCCACCGATTCCAGATGTACACGGGCGCGTTGGGCGCCATGACGGGCGTCTCAACGAATCCGCCGCCCTCGCCCCGCGTGAAGTACCCCACCCGCAGTTCCGGGGGCTCGGGGCGTGCATAGTTCGCGATGGTCACCACACGCCGCTGGGTCGTATCGTACCCGACGAGCCGGCGCGCGTAATCGTAGTTGGCCCAGACGTACCAGTTGGCAGCCAGCTCGCGGTACATGCGCACGCGGTCGAGGTGGCGCGCGGCGAGGTTCTGCTGCTCCGTCGGATCGCTGGAGACGTCATACAGCTCCGGCTGGCGTCCGTCGAGCTGGGCGATGTACTTCCAGCGGCCGTCGCGCAGGCCGAATTGCGCGGGTCGTGCGTCCTTGTGGAAGTACGCGATGCGCGCCTCATAGCCCGTCGCCGTCAGGTCCTGGCCCGGTACATCGGCCGCCGGCAGCCGGAGCAGGGAGAGTAAGGTCGGCATGAGGTCGCCGTGCTGCCCCAACCGGTGCGACACCACCGCGCCGCCGCCAACACCGGGCGCGGCGATGAACATGAAGTTGCGGACATTCTCGTCGTACAGCCGGTTCCGGTGGACCCAGTTGTCCTCGTGCAGGTCCGCGAACGCCTGGCCGTGGTCGCCGGTGATGACCACGAGCGTCTGCTCCAGCAGCCCGCGCCCGCGCAGGTCGTCGAGCAGGCGGCCGATGGCGGCGTCCATGTAGTGCATCGAGTTCGCGTATCGGGATGCGTCATCCTCCCCACGCGCCGGGCCTCGGTGGCCGGCCCACGTGCCGTACGGATGATGCGTTGCGATCGTCTGGAACTCGAGAAAGAACGGTCGGCCGGAGCCGGCCGTGCCATCGAGCCATCGCATCATCGGCGGACGCATGGCATCCTCGTTGACGCCCCAAGAGTGGATTTCCTGTTCCGGCGCGAAGGTGGGCGTGCCATCCTGATAGTGCACGACCGTGTCCCATGGCATGGTCCGGTAGAACTCCCGCACATAGCCGAAGCGCAGGTCGGGCGCCGCGAACAGCCCCGTGCGATAGCCCGCGTCGCGGAACGCGCTCACGAGCGTCGGCGCGCGCAGCGGCAGCGTCAGTTCGTCGCCCACGCTGCCCCACGTGATCGCGCGCCCGCCCGTCATGATCGGCACGTGCGCCCGGGTGGTCGCGGGATAGACGCCGTACAGGTCGGGGAAGATCAGCGCATCGTCCGCCAGCGCGGCGAGGTTGGGCGTCAGCGTCGCGTCCGGCCGTCCCGTCGGCAGCAGCTGCTGCGCGCCAACCGACTCGAGCACGATGAACAGCACGTTGCGCCGGTGCGCCGCCCGCAGGGCCGCGGCGCGCCAAATCATCGCGCGGTCCGCCGCGGTGTCGGCGCGCCACTCCGCGTCACGCAACCGGAAAAGCTCCGGCCCGCGTGGGAGCGGTACCCGCGGCACGGCCGCGGCATCGGGCTGCGACCACAGGATGCCGAGGAGCGGAAAGCGGTCGAGTTCGTAACGGTCGCGCACGTTGCGCAGCACGGGAACGGCCAGCGCGGCGTACGCGCCGAGTGCCACCAGCAGTGTCGCCTGCCGCGGCTGGGCACCCGCCGGCGTGTAGGCGCGTCCTACCAGCAGGCGATGCAGCACCACCAGCAGCGCGATGAGCATCGTGAAATTCACGTACGTCATCCAATCGGCGTCGCTGGCCGCCGACCCGAGGAGCCGCGGGATGGCGACACCGAGGTCGAGCACCCCGCCGTCGGTCTGCGCGATGGAGAGATGATCGCGGAAGCGCTTGAACGTCAACTGGTCGAAGGTCACGAGGACGAGCACCAGCGTGACCAGGAACCAGGCCCCGAACGCCCAGGGACGGCGCCGCGCCGCCGCGTAGACCACGGCGCCGAGGACGAGCGAGGCGATCAACGTCTGCCACTGCAGGAACGGCAGCGCGAGGAGGAAGGTGCCCACCGACCGTCCGGCCGCGCTCACCGGCGCGACGTAGCGCACGAAGAGCTGCGCCTGCACCATCGTGGTGAACGCGAAGACCATGAGCACCACCTGCACGGCGAGGTGCGCGCGGGCTGCGCGCGACCGGTGCTCGACCGCGGGCGAGGAAGCGCCCGGTGTCAGAACAGGACGGTCGGCCATGCGCGGTCGGGGCGCCAGACGCGGCCGGGAAGCGCGCGCCACCAGGCACCGGCCCCCGTCGCCTTGAACTCGGAGGCCATGTTGTTTTCGGTGATGTTCCAGAGATCGTTGGCGCGGCGCAGGGCGGGCGCCAGATCTCCGCTCACCTGGTCGAGGATCGCGTCTGCGGTTTGTGGCGCCCGCGCGCCTCGGATGCGCGGCGTGCCGTCAGGGGCCACAATCGACAGCACTGCGGCGCGGCGTTCGTCCCGGCCCTGATCGAAGGGCGCGTCACTCGCGGCGATGTAGTTCGACGCGCGAACGACGTGGCGCCAGACGCCCGACGCCGTGTACAGCGCATCGAGCGATCCGGTGCCGTTGAAGTAGGCCACTCCCCCAGGCGCCAGGTGCCCCTTGAGCAGCTGGAGGAACTCGGCCGAGAGCACGTGGGTTGCGCCGGCGCTCCAGTGCCACTCGGTATTCGCCACGATGACGTCGAACCGCCGCTGCGGGTGGCGCGCGAGCCACCGGCGCGGGGCGTCGAGGTGCACCCGCACCCGCTGATCGTCGAGCACGCCGGCAATCAGCGGGACGCGCCAGAGCGCGTCGAGGTATCCGGGATTTCCCTCGACGACGGTGAGTGAATCCACGCCTGGGATATCGGCCAGGATGCGCGTCCAGGCGCCGCTGCCGAGCCCGATCTGCAGGATGCGCCTCGGCGTGCGGTGGAGTGCCGGCACCAGGTACGCGCGGCTGATCAGGTCCGGCGTGGCCCCCGCATCGAGCGACGTCGCGCCGCGATACAACCCGTCGCCAAAGACGCGGCCGTCGGTCGTCACACCGACGATGCCGGATCGCCCCTGCACCACCACCCGGTACTGCGTCTCGCCAGCGCCAGGACCGAAATGCACGCGCTCGAGGAACCCGTCAAAGAGGCGGGCGTGACCGGCCAGCGCCGCCAGTGACGCGAGCGCAAAGACCGTGACGCCCGCGCGGCGGCGGCGCTCCGGTGCCACGAGCCAGAGCGCCTGCGCCAGGCCAAGCGCCGAGAGCGTGACGATCAGGATGGAATGCTCGAGCGTCTCGGCGTCCAGGAGCACGAATCCGGTGACAAGCGCGCCTGCGGCGGCCCCCAGCACGAGGGTCGATGTCACGCGTGCGACGGACAGCGGCCGGGAGTCCATGCGCGCCGCCGTCGCCTCGAACAGCGCGGGAACGAGCGCGCCCATGGCGCCAGCCGCCACCGCCGCCCCGGCGAAGAACGCGGCGCGCCCGGTCGCGGCTCCCCGCAGCATGACGGTGGCGCCCGTGGGCATGGCGAGATAGAAGACCACGCCCGAGAGGGCGACCGTGAGCGCGCCAAATCGAAGCGCACCCAGGCCAAGGCGCTCCTTCAGCGGCAGTCCGACCACCAGGCCGGCTGCGAGTCCAGCGAGGACCACGCCGAGCGCGTGGGCAAACGTTTCCGGACGGTTGCCGTTTGCGCTCCCGATCACACGACCCCACAGCATTGCCTGGCCCACGGTCAGGGCGCCGGCGGCGACAGCCAGCGCGTCGAGGACACGGAGTGAAGTGGGGGCGCGCACCGTCATGCGCGCTCCACCGCGTCGGCCGTCGGCCAGCGCACGAACAGGATTGCCGCCCCGATCGCAGATGCCACGCTGAGCGCCGCCGACCCAACGAGGCTCCCGCGAATGCCGGCGAAGGCGAAGAGCAGGTCCACCGCCACGACGGCGGCGATCGCGGCCCCCGACACCACCGCAGCGCCCAGCCAGCCCGCAGACCGGTCGAGGACGCGCCCCGGCCACGGCAGGGCGTCGACCAGCGCCATGAGCGCGACCCCCATCACCAGTGCGGGCAGCGCCGTGACGGCGACGACGACGGCCATCGAGGCGACCATCGTCGCTCCGGCAACCTCGACACCGACCCGCGGTATGAGCGCGAGACTCGCCGCGCCCCATAGTCCGGCAGCCAGTTGCAGCGCGACGAAGACGACGCCGAGTCGTCCCGGCTGCCAACGCGCGAGCCGCCATCCGGTCAGCACGCCCAGGCCAAGCCCCGCCAGGAGCCCGGTCGTGATCGCCGTCGAGAGATCGGCCGACGCGCCAAGCTGGCGCTCGAGCAGCCGCCGCCACGTGATGGCGTAGAGCATCAGGGCAATCCCGCTCACGAACAGCAACGTGAGCACCGCCCCTTCGCGACGCTCAGCCTCCGTGCGAACGCGCCGTGGGCGCGCGCTGTGGAGCACCCGGAACTGCGCCGCGGCGAAGAGCACCAAGAGCAGCCAGAGGACCGGGGCCACCAACTGCACGCCAATCGCAGTCGCCAGTGTCAGCAGGAAGACCGCGTACGTGGCGGTGTCGTCCCGCATGTAGGCGTCGCGAACGGCGTGCGACCCGCTCACGCGCCCCACCAGCCAGCGCAGCAGTGCGCGCACGACCCACAGCACGGCAGCGCCGCCCTGTGCCGCTACCGTCGCCTGGATGAGCACCATCAGCCACGAGGACCCTTCGGCCCCCGAACTTGAGGCGATTCGCGAGAGCGCCACGCAGGCACCGCAGGCGGCACCGGTCACCACGAGCAGGCGATCGGCGTGCGAGGATTCGGAGGTGGACGCGAGTGGCACGAAGGCGGCCGAGCGCGGTCGCCTACTCGGCCCGCGACGCCGCGGGCACCATGCTCGCGTCCCACAGCCCCTCCGACTTCGCGACGAATACCGTGGCGGAAATGTCACCGGCCACGTTCACCGTGGTGCGGCTCATGTCGAGGATGCGGTCCACGCCGAGCACGATGGCGATCCCCTCTCCCGGCACCCCCATCATCGCGAGGATGCCAACGAGCAGCGGAATGGAGCCGCCGGGCACGCCCGCCGCCCCCACCGCCGTAATGACCGACATCACGATGACGACGATCATTCCGCCCAGCGTCAGGTCGATGCCGAACACCTGGCAGAGGAAGATGACCGTGATCCCCTCAAAAATCGACGTACCGTTCATGCACATCGTCGAGCCGAGGGGGAGCACGAAGCCGGCGATGTTGGGCGGTACGCCGAGCCCGAACTCCGAGGCCTTGAGCGCCGCCGGCAACGTGGCGTTGCTCGAACTGGTGGAAAACGCCGTAATGAGCGCGGAGCGAATGCGCCCGAAGTACACCAGCGGGCTGATGCCGATGATGAAGCGCAGGATCAGCGAGAGATTGATCGCCACGTGCAGGATCAGGGCGCCGAGCACGACGAGGACATACCCGGCCAGCGGTTCAAGCAGCGCAAAGCCGAATCGCGAGGTCACGCCGAAGATCAGCCCGGTCACGCCATACGGCGCGAGCTTCATTGCCATGCCGACGATGACGATCACCACCTCCTGCAGGGCCTCCAGCACGTCGAGCATCGGCTTGGCGCGCTCCGGCTTCAGCATCGTCAGCGCCGCGCCGAACACCAGGCCGAAGAAGATCATCCCGAGCATGTCGCCGTCGGCCGCAGACTTGACCGGATTCCGCGTCACGATGTTCACGAAGGTCTCGATGCCGAACCCGCCCGTCTGCTGGGCGGTGATCTTCGCGGACGCGTCCTGGGCGTACGTCGCCATCAACTGCGTCTTCACTTCCGCCGGAATTCCCTCGCCCGGCTTGAACACGTTGACGATGATCAGGCCGAAGGACGCGGCGAGGAAGGTCGTTGCGAGGAAGTAGCCGATCGCCTTGCCGCCGACGCGACCGATCTTCTTCAAGTCACCGAGACCGGCGACGCCGAGGGCGATGGAGGAGAACACCAGCGGCATCACGACCATGAACAGCATCCGCAGGAAGACCTGCCCCACCGGGCCCGCGACGTACTTGTTGACCCAGACGACCGACGGCGCCGCGCCGCCGAGTTGCGTGTTGGCGAGAATGCCGGCCGTGGCGCCGACGACGAGGGCGAGGAGGATCTTGGTATGGAGCTTCATCCCCTTCCCGCTGCTGCCGATGGATTCCGTCATACCGTCCTCACGGGCAGCAGGCGCCGCCGGGTGGAGATTCCCGTCACCAGCGTGGACAACGGGCGCGGCGCAGAGCGCAGCCTTCGCATGGAATGCCTCACGAAATCGTTAGTGGTCCGGCACGGTCTACTGATCCCGCGTGATTCCTGGCGCCAGCCGACGCGCCAACCCCGCCGCGCGGCAACCGACCCGTGCACACGATACGCGGACGTGGCACGAAGAGTTGGGTCCGGCGGTGCCGCACGCGCATGCCGTGTCGCCTCTCCTATCCCACTCTCGGTGCGCGGGCGCCGCGATGCCACCACAGGTACACCGGAATGCCAAGCAACACGATCAGCAGCCCGGTGAGCGACTGCACGCGGGTCTTCGCGGCCACCAGCAGCGTCACCGCCACACCGGTCGCCGCGAGCACGTACAGCGCGGGCAGCACCGGATAGCCGACGGCCCGGTACGGGCGCGGCTCGTCGGGCCGCTTGACGCGCAGAACGAACAGGCCCACCGTCGTCAGCGCATAGAAGACCAGCGCGGCGAAGATCACGTAATCGAGCAGCTGGTTGTAGGTGCCCGTCAGGCACAACAGGCTCGTCCACACCGACTGCATCACGAGCGAGTAGGCCGGGACGCCGTGCTCGCTCAGCACGCCGGCCCGCGCGAAGAACGACCCGTCGCGCGCCATCGCGTAGTAGACCCGCGCCCCCGACAGGATGAGGCCGTTGTTGCAGCCGAGCGTCGATATGACGATCGCGCCGGCCATGATCAGGGCGCCGCTCGGCCCGAAGATGCTCTCCATGACCGCCGTGCCGACGCGGTCCTGCGTGGCGAAGCTGATGCCGCGCTCCAGGATGGTGGCGCCGTCGGCCGTGCCGTGCAGCGGAAGGACGACGAGGTACGACACGTTGGCGAGCGCATACAGCACCGTCACCAACAGGGTGCCGTTCAGCAGGGCGCGCGGCAGGTTGCGCGCCGGGTCCTGCACCTCGGCGGCCGCAAACGTCGGGGCGTGCCACGAGTCCGACGAGAAGAGCGAGCCGACCAGCGCCGAACCGAAGGTGACGACGAACAGGGCGCCGATGTCCGGCGTTCCCGCAAAGAGGTTGCCATTGCCGAAGTTCGCGGCGATCGCCTCGGCACTGCGCCCGATGGTGAGCCCCAGCAGGATGAGCGCAATCAGCGTCGCGGTCTTCACGAAGGTCAGGGTGGTCTGCACCCACTTCCCTTCCTTCACGCCGCGGAGGTTCACCCACGTCAGGACCCAGATGGAGATCAGCGCAACGACGCGCTGCCACGACAGCCCGAATTCCAGCGTCGTGCCGCCGGTCCTGATGTCCACCGCCATGAGCCAGCGGTCCGCCGTCACGGCGGGAAAGAGGACGCCGAGGAACTTGCCGAATGCCACGGCCACCGCTGCGATGGTCCCCGTCTGGATGACGATGAAGAGCGTCCATCCGTAGAGAAAACCCATCAGCGGTCCCATCGATTCGCGCAGGAAGACGTACATGCCGCCCGCACGCGGATACATCGCGGCGAGCTCCCCGAAGGCAAGCGCGCCGAGCACGGTGATCACGCCCGTCAGGACCCACGCGATCAGCAGCCATCCCGGCGAGCCCAGCGTCCGGCTGATATCGGCCGAGACGATGAAGATTCCCGATCCGATCATCGAGCCGACCACCAGCATCGTCGCGTCGGTGAGGGTCAGCGCCTTGACGAACTCCGAGTGTTTATGCGAATCGTGGGCTGCGGAGGAATCGCTCATGCTGTGCCTCGGATAGCGGGTAAAGCCCTGGAGAACCCGGCTAAGGTAGCAGAGAGACAACAGAGAGACAACAGAGAGACAACAGAGAAACAACAGAGAGACAACAGAGAAACAACAGAAAGACAACAGAGGGTCAGGCGCGCCGGACAAAGCACGAAGGGTGGCCACCGCGGGCCACCCTCTGTTGTCTCTCTGTTGTCTCTCTGTTGTTTCTCTGTTGTCTCTCTGTTGTCTCTCTATTCTACGGCGCTTCCGCCGAGATCCAAGTAGTATCTCGCACCGGCGTGCCGTCGGCGCGCACGGCGGGACGGAAGCGGAACTCGAGCAGCATCTCACGGATCTTCCGGTTGTACCCCGCGTCCTTCGACGGGTTGAAGGAGATCAGCGTGGTGTTGCCGCGTTCGTCCACGTCGAAGAAGGCGACCAGCTTGTATGGGCGGACCTTGGCCGGCACCGGTATGGGCAGGATGACCAGGTTCGTCGGCGTGGGCGGGTAGACCTTGCCCGTGCCGCCACCGGTCCCCGGGCCGATTCCCGAACCGCGCCCCGTCCCGACGCCCGAGCCTACCCCGCCACCCGAGCCCGGCCCGGAGCCCGCGCTGCCGTCATTGCCGGTTCCTCCCCCGACGCCCGCCACGAGGCTGGCGTCCTTGTTCTCCGCCTGAGGCGGCGCTGCCGGCGGTGTGGGGGTCGGCTCGACCTTGGGCTGCGGCTGGGGCGGCGGGATGACCGGCTGGATCACCGGCACCTCCGTCTTCGCGGCCGGCGCCGGCGCTACCCGAATGAACCGCACGCGCTCCTGCAGCACGCCGCCAGTGCCGCGGGTCCCGCCGCCGCCGCCACCCGCTGGCCCCGGACCGCCTGCCCCCTCGCGCACCGCGATGAGCGTGTCACGCATCCAGATGGGACCCGCCAGCAGGAAGATCAGGATGGCGTGCAGGAGAATCGACGCCGCGATACCACGCAGCTTCCCGTCCTCACGGATGGGAAGCCCGACGGGCGGGCGCAGCGGGCGACGAGGGCGAGGGGCGGTCACGACGAATCAAGCAAGGAAAGAGGACGATGGGCGCGGAGCGGGGATTCGCCCCACCCCTACAACCTATAACGGATTTTGGGCGGGTGCGGGTTTCTGGCCTGACCCCCTGAAAGCAGTACGGCGGGCGACCCCGAGTGGGTTCGCCCGCCGACTGATACCCGTCCGGGGTCTGGACGATCCTATTTCTCTTCCGCGTCCGGTGTCGCTTTCGGCGGTACGCCGATCACCTTCACCCCGGCGCCGCGCGCCTGGTCCATCGCGAAGATGACGTCCTGATACAGGACCTGCGGATCGCCCTTCACGAAGATGATCTTCTCCGGGCGGGGGTCGTAGGTCTGCTTGAGGAACGGATAGAGTTCTGCCTTCGTCTTCGGCTGCTTGTTGACCGCGAACACTCCACCCGGCAGCACCTCGAGCACAATCTGGTCCGGGTTCGGCTTTGCGTCGGAGTCCTGCGGCGTCGGATCGGGAAGCTGGACGTCCAGCGCCTTCCGGCTCATCGGGATGATGAGCATGAAGATCACCAGCAGCACGAGCAGCACGTCGATCATCGGCGTCAGGTTGGGTTCGGCATTCAAGCCACCGCCCTTTCCGCCCACGGACATACTCATGGCTTGCCTCCCTGCGCCTTCATCGGCGACAGATTGTCCGTGTCGATGAGGGAACGCGAGCCCGGGATCTGGTCGGTGATCATGCCCGTGACGCGCACCCCGTTCTTGGCGGCGATGTCCAGGGCATCGATCACCTTCTCGTACTTGAGCTGGTTGTGCGCCTTCAGGAAGAGGATCTTGTCCTCCGTGCGGGCCTCGTATATGGCCTTGAGGAGGGTCGCAAGGTCCTCGTTCTTGATCGCCTTCTTGTTCAGGTAGTACGCCCCTGAAGCGTCAATGCCGAGCACCTGGTCCGCGTCCTCCTCGGGATGCGGCTTCAGGTTCTGGCCCTGCGGCGGGACCGCGTTGAATCCCGCGTTGATGGCCGGTATGACGAGCATGAAGATGATGAGGAGCACCAGCATCACGTCAATCATTGGCGTGACGTTCGGTTCCGCTTTTACCTCGCTAACCCCACTGACGGCAATCGACATGACCGTCCTCCATTAAAGGATGGATGGTCCAGGTCAGACCGGCGACTTGCCGGCGTTCTGCGCGGCCGTGTTGAACTCACGGGTGAAGCGCGAACGGCCGAACTCGCCCGACACGCCCTTGATGAGGTAGTCGATCATCTCCTTCGACGAATACGTCATCTCGGCCGTGATGTTGTCGATCTTGGTCTGGAAGTAGTTGAACGCCCACACCGCCGGGATGGCCACGAGCAGACCGAACGCCGTCGTGATCAGCGCCTCGGAAATGCCGGCCGCGATCGAGCTGATGCCGCCGCCGCCGCCGGCCGCCATGCCCTGGAACGCGTTCACCACGCCCATCGTCGTGCCGAGCAGGCCGACGAACGGCGCCGTGGCGCCTGTCGTGGCGAGCATCGCCAGGCCGCGCTTCATGAGCACGATCTGCATGAGCATTTCACGCTCGACCGCGCGTTCGGCCGAGTTGATGTCCGACACCGTCACCGAGCCGTCCTGAATGAGCGGCTTGATCTCGGCGAGCGCGCCGCCGAGCACCTTGGCGACGTGCGACTTCTTGTAGCCCTCGGCCAGGTTGATGGCCTCGTTGAGGTTGTCCTCCTCGAGGAACTGGGAGAACTCAGGCGCAAACTTGCGCGTCTGGGCCTGCGCCGCGCGCAGGAACCACCACTTCTGGACCATGATGGACAACGACCACACCGACATGATGACGAGGGTGTAGACGATCCCCTTGGCGAAATAGCCCATGGAGTGCCAGAGTTCGATCATTGACATAGAGAATGGCTCCCGCGGTTCAGTGGTGGTAACGAACTACTTCTGGATGGCGAAGACGAATGGCTGCTGGACGAGCTGCTTGACCTTCTTGCCGCCCACCTCGGCCGGGAGGAAACGCATCCCGGGCAGGGCGTTCTTGACGGCGAGGGCGAAGAGCTCGTGCGAGGTCTTCAGGACCTTGAACGACCCGGGCTCCGCACGCCCCGTGGTGTCGACCGTGAACTGGGCGAGCACCTCGCCCTCCACGCCAGCCGACTTGAGGATTTCTGGATACCGGGGCGTCGCCGATCCGGGCGCCGACACAACCGGCTTCTCCACCTGGAACTCGAAATACGTCTGCGTCACGTCCGTCGGAACGATGCCGCCCTTCACGCCGCTGGCGACGCCGCCCTGCACGCCCTTGCCCGAAAAGTCCGCCTCGTTGGTGACCGAACGCGACAGGTCGATCTCCGGAATGACGTCCGGGATGTTGATCGGTGCCGTGAGCACCTGGAACCCCTTGACGACAGGCGCGACCGCCACGTCCTTGGGCAGTTCCTTCGGCTGCTCCTTCGGCTTCTCCTTCTTCACTTCGACGAAGTCGACCTTCTGCTCCTTCGCCTCGCGCAGTTTCTCGCCGGCGCTGGCAGTCGCGACGACCGCGCCCCAGATCAGCAACACGTGCATCACTCCGCTGACGAAGCTGCCGCCAACGGACCGCTGCTTCTGCGCCTTCGACTCAAGCAGGTTGTTGAACACTACGCACCCCGTGTGTGGCTGCGGTGAAACGGTTACGGCGGTTCGTGCAAGTGATTCTACGGCACGTGGATGAAGGGAGTAACCACGGGAACATTAAGATTCGCTTAACGCGAAGTTAGGACTTCCTGTCGGACTCCGGGTCGGCCTCGCCGCTCGCGAGGGCCGCCGGTCCCGGATCGTGCAGGGGAATGGACACCGTAAACGTCGACCCCCGCCCGAGCCGAGACGCCACCGTGATGGACCCGCCGTGGGCGTGCGCGATGTACTGGCTGATCGCCAGCCCCAGCCCCACGCCGCCCCGCTCAGACGTGCGTGACCGGGCGCGGTCGGCGCGCCAGAACCGGTCAAAGACGTACGGCAGGTCGGCGCCCGCGATGCCGAAGCCGGTGTCACGGACGGCAAACTCCACCATGTCCCCGCGTCGCACGAGCGACAGGTCCACGCGGCCGCCGCGGGCCGTGTACTTCACCGCATTGGTGACGAGGTTCAGGAACAGCTGGCGCAATCGGAGCGCGTCGCCCAGGACCGTGGCCTCCTCGAGCGGGGTCACGCCGACCTTCAACCCCGCCTCCTCGCCGAGGATCTGCGCCGTCTCCGCGACGTCGATGACCAGCGGGCCGAGCGCCACCGGCTCGCGGTGAAGGTCGAACCGCCCCTCGTCGGCGCGGGCGAGCGTCAGCAGCGACTCCACGAGGTCGGCCATGCGCGCCGTCTCCTGCAGCGCCTCCTCGAGCGCCACGAGCCCCTCGGTGGACCGCGGCCCCGCCGACATCGCGCGCTCGATGTCGGCGCGCAGGACGGTGAGCGGCGTCTTCAGCTCATGGCTCGCATCGGCCGTGAACCGCCGCAGGCCGGAAAACGACTGCTCGAGGCGCGAGATCATGGCATTGAGCGTCGCCGAGAGCCGCGCGAGTTCGTCGTCACCCTCCGACTGCGGCAGCCGCCGGTGCAGCGACCGGCCGTCGGTGATGGCCGACACCTCGCTGATGATCTCGTCCACGGGGCGCAGCGCGCGCCCCGTGATCAGGTGCGCGACGATGACGGAGAGCAGCACCACCAGCGGCGCGATCAGCACGAAGACGCCGAACTGCTCGCTGCCGATGAAGTCGACCGACGCCACCGAACTCGCCGCCACCACGCGCCGCACCGGGCCAGCCTCGCCGTGCTCGAAGCGCGCCACCAGCAGGAGCTTGTCCGTGGTCAGCCGCACCGTTGCGACGCGGCGCTCCTCGGTGAGCCGCATCACCTCGGAGAGCAGCTCGTCGAGATCCTCGACCGCCAGGCGGCGCACCGCCATGGACGCGTAGAGCGCGCGCGACGAGTCGGCGACCACGAGATACTCGGGGATCACATCGAGGCGCGCCCGGAGATTCGGTTGCAGCTCCGGCTCCCGCTGCGAGCCGGTGGTGTCCACCACCACCGGGTTGATTTGCGTGCCGGCCTGCGTGAGCACGAGATGCGCGATGTTGGTCCACGTCTCGACACGCGTCTGCAGGTCGCGCAGCGCCGACGCGCGCCGCGCCGTCCACAGCGCCACGGCAAACGCCAGCATCGTCCCGAAGAGCGCGAGTGCGTACGCCGCGGTGACCCGGGAGCGTATGGTCGCCATGAATCCCGCCTAGCCCTTCACGACGTAGCCGACGCCGCGGACCGTGGCGATGAGCTTCTTCTCGGCCGACGCGTCCACCTTCTTGCGCAGGTGGTTGATCACCACGTCCACGATGTTGGTGCCGGGATCGAAGTGGTAGCCCCAGGCGTACTCGGTGATCAGCGTGCGGCTCATCACGCGGCCGGCGTGGCGCATCAGGTACTCGAGAACGAGGAACTCCTTGGGCGTCAGGTCGATGAGGCGGCCGTCGCGCCGCACCTCGCGCGTGTCGAGGTCGAGCGTCAGGTCGCCGACCGTGAGCACGGGCGTCGAGATGGCGCGCGGTCGACGCGCCAGCGCCTCGACGCGCGCCAGCAGCTCCTCGAACGCGAACGGCTTGGTGACGTAGTCGTCCGCCCCCGCGCGCAGCGTCGTCACCTTGGCATCCACGGCGTCCTGCGCCGTGAGCACGAGCACCGGCCGCTCGAAACCCCAGGCGCGCAGGTCGCGCAGGATGTCGAGACCCTGCTTGCCGGGCAGGCGCATGTCGAGCACCACGACGTCGTAGGGCTGCGTGCGCGCGAGCCGCTCGCCCTCGATGCCGTCGGCCACGAGGTCCACGCTCCAGCGCTGCTGTTCCAGCCCGCGCTTCACGAATTGACCGACCGTCTTGTCGTCCTCGATGACCAGGACTTTCATCGGGTGCGTCCCCCCGGACGCTGGAAACCGTATGCCCGGATCTTCCGGTAGAGCGTCTTCACCGAGATGCCGAGCGCGGCGGCGGCGCGGCCCTGGTGCCAGCCCGTGCGCTCCAGCGTCGCGGCAATGTGCCGCCGCTCCACCTCGGCCAGCGTCAGCGGCGCGGGGAATGCGGTCAGGTCGCCCGTGGCCGGGCGCGGCGCCGCCGTCACCATTCGATGGTCGGCAGCAGTACGCGGAACGTGCTCCCCTTCCCCACGACGCTGTCCACCTCGATGCGCCCGCGGTGCTCCTGCACGATGCCGTAGCAGATGGCGAGCCCGAGCCCCGTGCCGCGCCCCGGCGCCTTGGTCGTGTAGAACGGCTCGAAGATGTTCGAGAGCTCTGGCCGGGAGATGCCCTGCCCCGTGTCGCTCACCTCGACGATTGCCCCGTCGGTGGGAGTGGGACCCGTGCGGGTGCGCACCGTGATGGTGCCCTGCCCATCGGCGGCATCGGCGGCATCGGCGGCATCGGTGGCATCGGTGGCATTGATCATCAGCGCCATCAGCACCTGCACCAGCTGCTCCGCGTTGCCAAGCGGCACCGCCGGCAGGGCCTGATCCAGTTCCTTGACCAGCGTCAGCTTCTTGAAGCCGCCGTGGTGCTTCATGAGGAGGAGCGTCTTCTCCACCACGTCGTTCAGGTCCACCCGCGACTTCGCCAGCTGCCTGGGCCGGCTGAAGTCGAGCAGCTGGTCCACGATCTGCTTGCAGCGGACCACCTCGTTCTCGATGATCTCGACGTAGTCGAAGAGGTCCTTGTTGACGTTCGCCCCCTTCTGCTGCAGGTCCTCCAGCCGGTACCCGAGGCTGTCGCCGCACGCCGCGATGGTGGCCAGCGGGTTGTTGATCTCGTGCATCACGCCGGCGGCGAGCGTCCCGATGGCGGCCAGCTTCTCCGCCTGCGCGTACCGGTGCTGTCCCTCGCGCCACTCGGTGACGTCCTCGCCGATGGTGATGACGTGCGTGACCGCGGAGTCGCCGAGGCGCATCGGAATCTTGGTGATGCGGAACGTGCGCGCGGAGCCGCTGGCCGACGACTCCATCTGGTATTCCTGGATGCGCCCGGTGGCGAAGACCTCGTCGAACTCGCGACGCAGCATCTCGATCGGCTGACGGGACAGCACGTCGAAGATCACCCGGCCCAGCGCCTCGTCGCGCGACACGCCCTGCATGCCCGTCTCGCGCTTGCGATTCCACGCCTGCACGCGGTACTCGCGATCGATCACGTACAGGCCGAGGGGGAGCGAGTCAATGATCTTCTCGGTGAAGCGGCGCTCGCGGTCAATTTCCGCCGTGCGTGCGGCGACCTCCACCTCGAGCTGGCGTGACCGCTCTGCGTGCGCGAGTTCCGGCGCGAGCAGGTTGGCCACGGCACGCAGCAGCGTCCCCTCGTCCCTTTCCACCGGGCGCCCGAGGTGCAGCACGAGGGCGCCGACGCGGCGGTCGCCGCCCGTCATCGCGGCGGCGCGCACGCCCTCGACCTCGTCTCCGGCCGCCAACGCGGCCGTGACGGCGGCCTCCGGCACCTGCGATTCACCGGCGACCCAGGTCCGCACGAGCCCGTCGGCGGTGTGGAGCCAGAGCGACACCTCGCGCGCGTCGAGGGACCGCCGCAGGGCGTCGAGCGCCACCGCGATGCTGGTCTCGAGCGGCCGGACGGCGTTGAACTCGGCAATGACCGCGGCCAGGGCGTCAAGCGCCCGAATGGTCGGTACCGGAGGAGTGGACAGGTCGGTCACGTTGGTCGGAAAAGGGCCGGATCGCGAAGGTACCCCGCGGCGCGGGACGAGACAAGATGACCGATCGAGTGTGACCGATCGAGTGACCGATCGAGTGTGACCGATCGAGTGTGACCGATCGGGGGCCGGTGGTGCGCGCGTGCCTGAGTGGCAGGCGTGTCGATCACGATGACAGGGCGGTTTGCCGTCGTGGCAAGGAACGCGCGGCACGCACGTTGCGCTTCTGTGGGGCAGGCGCGGCGCACGAGGGCGCCGCCCGTTGATCCCTCAACTCATTACACGATGCGACTCGTTCTGGGAGGTCCCATGGTCCGCACCACCAAGTTCACCGCGCCCGTCTTCGGGCTCCGCCGCGAGATCGACAAGCTGTTCGAGGACACGTTCGGCAACGCCGGCATGCCGCTGCTGTCGAGCACGGCCTGGCTGCCCGCCGTTGACGTCAAGGAGACGAACGACGCGCTGCTGTTTGACCTCGAGATGCCGGGCGTCACCGAGGACCGGCTCGAGATCACCTGCGAAGGCGGCGTGCTCGCGATCGCCGGCGAGAAGTCCGGCGTCAAGAAGGAAGGCGACGAGGGCAAGTGGCACATCGTCGAGCGCACCTTCGGCTCGTTCCGCCGTTCGTTCCAGCTGCCGACGAACGTGCAGGAGGACAAGATCGAAGCCACGCTGACGAACGGCGTGCTCCACGTGCGGGTGCCGAAGATGGAACTGCCGAAGCCGAAGAAGATCG
>PNKL01000017.1 GCA_013822425.1 Gemmatimonas sp. | reverse complement strand
CGCCGGGAATGCCGGCCGCGGCGGAGAAGCGGTTGCCTTCGGGGCCGATGTTGCGCCAGTGGAGGCCGGTCCATGGCTCTGACGCGGAGGCGGCGATGACGGCGCCGGCTGGTGCGGCAGGGATCGCGCGCGTCGCAGGGGTCGCCGCACGCCGGGGAGCGGCCTGCTGCGCGGAAAGCGAGAGTGCCGCGGCCACAACGAGCACGGCAGCAGCAAGTGAAGAACGGCGAGGTGACATGGGGGTCCCGGACGAGAGTGACTCCGAAAATCTGCGCCGCACGCAAAGTGGCGGTAAGGGTGACAGCCGACTCACGGGGCACCCACCGCAGGGCGCTGGGGAATGGCACAGCGCTCCGGACCACCACATACTTCAATTGTCCCCCGGCGAATTGCCCCAACCCATTGCACGCCGCCTGACGCGTTGCGATACGATCGCCAGGCGGCGAGGACGGTGCCCCGTGAAACTCGCCGAAACGAAGTACGACAACACCGACACGGGATGCTGCGCGAGACTGGATGCGGCCCAGTGGGACAGGAAGGAACTGCACTGGCAGGAGAAGCTCTTCCTCAGGGACCGGGTCCGCGCCTTCCTTCACATCCCGCTGAACTTTGGTGCGGTGATGACCCGCGACCACTCGGCCATTGAAGCGGCGGAGGCCTATCCCGAGCATCCGCTCTGGTTCAGCGACGAAGTGTCGCCCTGGCGGTCTGAGCTCTACGTCGCCATAGATCGGGACGTGCCGGGAGCGAGCGTGGAAAAGGTCTCGGGGACCTTCCTGACACGGGTGTTCGAGGGACCGTATCGCCACGTGGGGCGCTGGATGCGCGAAATGGAGGACTACGCCCGCACCCAGGGACGCGAGGCGAAGAAGACGTATGCCTTCTACGCCACCTGTCCGAAGTGCGCCAAGAAGTTCGGCAAGAACCAGGTCGTCCTGTTCACGCAGGTCTCGTAGCGGCGAAGCCTCGTCTGCGGTCGCGCCGTGGTCGCGTGCCGTCCTCCGGTCGAGTGGCGGAACCGTCGGGAGGTGCACGCCAGCACGGCCGGCCCCCCGCGCGTTGACCTCAAGCACGACAGCGTTCGAATCCACAATCCCGCACCAGTCCCGGAGGCCCTGTGCATATCGGCCGAGCACTCCTCACACTAGCCGTGACCGTCCTGCCAGCACTCGTCAGCGCACAGCGCAGCGTGAACATCAAGGGCGAGCGCGCCGGCAACGTCGGTGGTCGCGGCTTTGCCCTCCCAAGGTCTTCGGACCTCAAGGACCACAGCCCCGTCGGCGTAGTGCTCGACAAGAAGAAGCTCGCCCTCTCCGACAGCCAGGTCACCGCGCTCAAGGAGATCGCGAAGCAGTTGCATGAAAAGAACGCGGACTTCTACCGCATGTGGGACTCCGTGCGGGTCGCGATGCGACCGGCGGCCGGCGGCGCCTTGCGCACCCCCTCATCAGCCGGGCGCGCCTAACGGTCGCGCCCGGTCGCGTGTCTGAGGAAGTGGATGCGGGAGCCCACCCGCGAGCCGGTCACCGACGCAGACGAGACGGCGTTGGTCGCTCGCGCACGGCGCGGCGACCTGGCGGCGTTCGACGCGCTCGTTCGGCGCCATCTCCCGGGCGCTCTCGCCGCCGCTGAACGATTGCTGGGAGACCGGAGCGACGCGGAAGATCTCGTGCAGGACGCTTTCCTGCGCGCCCTCGACCGCCTTCCGCTCCTCGACCCCAACCGGGCGTTTGGTCCGTGGTTCTTCACGCTGCTGCGCAATCACGGCATCAACCAGCTTCGCGCCAGGAAGGTGCGGCACACCGAATCCCAGCCGTTCGATGCCGCCTCGAGCGACGCCTTGCCTGATGAAGAGATGGAACGCACGGAGGTGCGGGAGCGGTTCGACACGGCCCTGTCGGCGCTCACGCCCCGCCAGCGAGAGATCGTGATGCTGTTCGAAGTGGAAGGATGGAAGGGCATCGAGATTGCCGAACACCTCGGCCTGACGCCCGAGAACGTGCGGTGGCACCTGCACCAAGCCAGGAAGAGCCTGCGCGTCGCGCTGGCACCGTTGCGTGACGAGGGGGATTCATGAACGACCAGCAGTTCGACCCGACCGACGAGTTCCTGTCCAGCGACCCGGCGCGCGACGCCGCGCTTGGCGCCCTGCTGCGCGAGCATCGCCTGCGCGAACGCATCGGCGTCATGGCGCGCCGGCGCCGCATGCGCCGCGTCGAGACGCCGTGGTACGGCTGGGTGGCGCGCTATGGCCGGGCCGCCGTGCCCATCGGCCTCGCGGCGGCGCTGATCGCCGCGGTGATTCTCAATCGCTCGGTGCGCACCGAAGCCGAATTCGCGACGCAGGCCGCGCTCTCCGCCAGCGATCTGCGGGGGGCGGTGGCGGGGGGCTCCCGGGCTGCCGTGACCGACGCACTGCTCGGCCCTGATTCGACGGAATACCTCATTGCGATGGTGGTGGATCGATGAACGACACGACCCGGATCGAGTCGGCGGACGATACGCCGCTCGCCCCTCCCGCGCGCTCCACGCGGCTCTTCGCCGTCGGCGTGCTGGTCATCGTCGCGCTCGCCGGCGTCATCGGCGGTGTGGCGCTCGACCGTGTGGTGCTGCGTCCGCGCAGCGCGGAGTGGCGCGGCGGCCCGCCGCGCGGCGGCGAGCGCCACCAGGCTCCGCGCCGCCCGAGCGCCATGCTTGGCGCCGAGCTCAAGCTCTCCGAGGAGCAGGCGGTCCGCATCGACACGCTCATCGAGAACCAGATGCGCGGATTCCGCGAGATCCGCCGTTCGACACAGCCGGCCGTGGACTCGCTCATGGCGCAGACGCGGCGCGCGATTGACAGCATCCTCACCCCGACGCAGCGCACGATGCTCGACTCCGCGCGTGCGCGGCGCGAGGTACAACTGAAGAAGCGCTACCCCAATGGCGTTCCGCCGCGCGGCGCGCCGGGCAGCCGGGGCGGCGGTCTCATGAGACTGCCGTAGCCCTCCCCAACGCCTCCCATCGGCCAGCGTCTTTCTGATGCCCCTCGTCTCTCCTGTCACTCCGCGCGCTGCGGATGCGGCGTGCCGGCATCTCATGCTCCCTCGTCGCATTCTCGCCGCGCTGTTCCTGCTCCTGTGGCCGCACGTTGCCGCGGCGCAGGTCGGCAGCACCACGGACATCATCACGGGCACCGTACGCAACGCGGAGAATCGGCCCGTCGCGAACGCGCGTGTCGAGGTGGTGTCGGTGGAACTGGGAACCACGCGCATCCGCACGACGAACGAGAAGGGGCAGTACACCTTGCTCTTCCCGGACGGCGGTGGACAGTACTCCGTGACGGCGCGCGCCATCGGCCTGCAGCCCGCAACGGTGAGCCTCATCCGGCTCGCCGACGAAGACCGCCTCGTCGCTGACTTCCGCCTCTCGGCCACCGTGGCGAGCCTCGGCACCGTGGTGGTGAGCGCCCGCCAGACACCGCGCTCCAACGAGAACCAGCCGACACCGGGCAGCACGGAGCGTGCGCTCACCGGCGAGCAGCTCCTGCGTCTGCCGATCGACGCGTCCGACCCCAACGCGATTGCCGCGCTCTCGGCGGGCGTGATTGGACTCGCCGGCACCGATTCGACGTCGGCCGGTTTCTCGGTGGCGGGGCAGCGCGCCGACCAGAACCTTGTCACACTCGACGGCCTGTCGTTTGGCGGCGCCGTGCCGGCCGAGGCCGTGCGCAGCACGCGCGTGATCACGAGCACCTACGACGTCGCGCGCGGCCAGTTCACGGGCGGCCAGGTGGCGTCCACGTCGCGGGGAGGGACGAATGATCTCTCCGGCTCGTTTGCGTACGCCCGGCGCGATCCGGAACTCGAGTTCGCCACTGGCGACGACGACGCCACGACCTTCAGCGGCGGATTCACCCAGCACCAGGTGAGCGGCGGGCTCGGCGGACCGATCGCGCGCGACCGGACGTTTTGGTTCGCCAGTTTCCAGGTGCGGCGCCGCCTGGATGCCCTGCAGTCTCTGCTCGGGGCCGGCACGCAGACGCTCGAAGCGCTCAACGTGCAGCCTGACTCGGCCACGCGGTTCCTGTCGCTCCTCACGCGCTACGGGCTGCCCCTGCGCAACGCGCTGGTGCCGGATAACCGCATCAGCGACAACCTCACGGGCATCCTGCGCGTGGACCAGCAGCTCACCGAGGCGCATTCGCTCTCGGTGCGCGGCAACATCTCCGGCAACCTGCTCGACGGGTTTCGCAGTTCCGCACGGAGCGTGCCCACCCACGCCGGCGAGCAGCAGGGGAGCGGCGCCGGCGGCCTTGTTGCCGTGTCGTCGGTCGTCGGCCAGTTTCTGAATGAGTTCAAGGGGTCGTATTCGCTCGAGACGCGCGGCGCCAACCCGTACCTGCGCCTGCCCGAGGGACGCGTACTCGTGGCAAGCACGCTGTCCAATGGCCAGACGGCGCTCACCAGCCTCGACTTCGGCGGCAACAGCGCGCTCCCCAACGACAACGCCTCCAATCAGCTCGAACTCACCAACGAGTTGTCGTGGCTCTCCGGCGGCGGCACGCATCGGTGGAAACTCGGCGGACTCGTCAATCGTTCCGGATTCCGAACCACCGCTGGGGCCAATCGCTCCGGCAACTTCCAGTTCCAGTCGCTCGCGGATCTCGACGCCAATCGGCCGAGCCAGTTCAGCCGTTCATTCGCTCCGGCCCAGCGCACGGGCGGTGCCGTTACGGCGGCCGTGTATCTCGGCGACATCTGGCGGCCCAACCGCACCTTCCAGTTGACGTACGGCGTACGCGGCGAAGGAAGCGCCATTGACGGACAGCCGCAGTACAACGCCGACATCAACGCGAAATTCGGACTGCGCACCGACCGCATTCCCGCCGACGTGCGTGTCAGCCCGCGCATCGGCTTTACGCTCACGCTCGGCTTGCCCCCTGATACCGGCCGCCGCGGAAATCGACCGGGGCAGCCCGTCGGTGGAGCCGGCGGCGCTGGCGTTGCGGGCGTTGCGGGCGGTGGTGGCGCCG
Organism: Gemmatimonas sp.; assembly: GCA_013822425.1. Classification (GTDB taxonomy): domain Bacteria; phylum Gemmatimonadota; class Gemmatimonadetes; order Gemmatimonadales; family Gemmatimonadaceae; genus PNKL01. Next base: position 48,342 of record PNKL01000017.1, on the reverse strand, counting down.
GCGGCGGGCGTGGCGCACTCGGCGGCGGTGGCGGTCCCGGCGGCGGCATGGGCGGGCTCGCCGGCATGCTCGGAGGCATCGTCGGCAACGTGCCCACGCCGCAGATGCCCCAGCCGTGGATCGTGCGTGGCGGCATTGGCGAGTTCCGCGGCCGCGCCCCGACGCAGCTCTTCTCGTCGGCCATTGACGCCACCGGGCTTCCCGGCGCGGAGACACAACTCGTGTGTGTCGGCAGTGCGGTGCCGATACCCGACTGGACGTCGTACCTGCACGACTTCACGACGATTCCAACGACGTGCGCCGACGGATCTGGCCTCGGTGTCCCACTGAGCCGCACGCGTCGCAACGTCACGGCGTTCGATCCCAATTTTGCCACGCCACGCTCGATTCGTGGCTCGCTCGGCGTGTCCAAGCGCTTCAGGCAGCGCTACAACGCGAGCGTTGAGGCGTCGTACTCGCTCGGCACCAGCCTCTATGGCGTGACGGACCTCAACCTGTCACCCACGCCGAGGTTCAACCTCGTCCGCGAGGGGAACCGGCCGGTTTTCGTGCCGGCCTCCACCATCATTCCGTTCTCCGGCGCCACCACGCTGGCCGCGTCGCGCGTGCATCCCGAGTACGGGTTCGTCTTCAACATCGCGTCGCCGCTCGCATCGCACACCACGCAGGTCACGACGTCGCTCAACGGCAACTCGTTCCGCCAGCTCATCTGGAACGTGTCCTACACGTTCACGCGCTCCACCGATCAGTCGAGCTTCTCGGGCGGCAGCGCGCAGGGCGGTTTCTCGTCGGCGACCACCAGCGGCGACCCCAATATCTTGCGCGTGACCACCAGCGACCTCGAACGCCGCCATGGCATCAACGGCTCGCTGACGTGGCTCGCGCGTCCGTGGGTCGACGTCACCGCCCTCCTCCGCGTGCAGTCGGGACAGCCGTACACGCCGCGTGTCGGCGGCGACATCAACGGGGATGGCTCGCGCAATGACCGCGCCTTCGTATTCGGTCCCGCCGCTTCCGGCGATACCGCGCTGGCCGCGGGCATGCAGCGGCTCCTGGCCGTGGTCCCCGGCGCGGCGCGGGAGTGCCTGGTGTCGCAGATGGGCACCGTCGCCGGTCGCAACAGCTGCCGCGCGCCCTGGTACACGTCGCTCGACATGCAACTCAACTTCCGCCCGCAGCTCGGCCCCACCGTGGGACGCCGGCTGCAGCTGCAGGTGGGGCTCGTCAATCCGCTCGCCGGGCTCGACCAGCTGCTGCACGGCACCGACAAATTACGCGGCTGGGGCCAACCGGCATTTGTGGACAACACCCTGCTGTACGTCCGCGGCTTCGACCCGGCGGCCGGCGCTTTCCGCTACGTCGTGAACGAACGCTTCGGCAGCAACGCACTCTCGCGGTCGGCGCTCCGGAATCCATTCCAGGTTTCGCTCACGGCGCGCATGCAGGTGGGGGTGGACCGTCAGCGACAGCTCCTCGAGGGAGCGCTTCGCGCCGGCGCCAACAACCGGCCGGTCCTCGACGTGCGCGCGATGATCCGCCGCCTTGCGCCGAATCCCATCCGGTCGCTGATGGACATCCGGGCCGAACTCAAGCTGAGCCCAGCGCAGGTCGCCACGCTCAAGGCAATCGGCGATTCACTGGATGCGAAGTCGGACGAGCTGTCCAAGCGGCTCGAAGCGCAGATGCAGAAGGAGGCCAAGGGCGGCGGTGACATGCAGACGCTCTTCCCGAAGCTGCAGCCGCTGCTTCAGGAGGCGCGCAACAACTACGTGCAGGCGACCCAATCCATTCAGAAGGTGCTGACGCCCGAGCAGTGGGCCGAGGTGCCCGAGCCGGTAAAGAACCCCACGCTCCGCCCCGGCGACGGGCAAGGCGGCCGGCGGCTCCCTCGGGGCGTCGGCGCAGGAATACAGGTCACGCCGGAGTGGCGGCGGGAGTAATTTGCGTTCTCACCCCCCGCTCCACGCACCACACCCTGTTCCCTGTACCCTGCACCACACCCCGCACCTTCCCCTCTCGGTATGACCATAGACCGTAGCGCCGCCTGGTCTCTCGTCTGCGAATGGACGCAGAGCGAATCGCTCCGCAAGCACATGCTCGCCGTCGAGACGGCCATGCGCGCGTATGCACGCCAGTTCGGCGCGGACGAGGAGGCCTGGGCCATCGCCGGCCTCTTGCACGATTACGACTACGAGCGTTTCCCCAACGACGCGCATTCGGCCACCGATGAGCATCCGGCGGAAGGAGTGCGGCATCTTCGCACGCTGGGCGTTTCCGAGGAGATCTGCGCCGCCATCATGGGACACGCCGGGTACACCAATACGCCGCGCGAATCGCAGATGGCGAAGACGCTGTTCGCGGTGGACGAACTGTGCGGCCTCATCACGGCGGCCACGTACGTGCGCCCGAGCAAGAGCATCCTTGACCTCGAGCCCTCGTCGGTGCGGAAGAAGATGAAGGACAAGGGCTTCGCCCGCGGCGTCTCGCGCGAGGACATCACGGTCGGCGCCGCGGAACTGGGCGTCGAACTCGAGGCGCATATTGCGTTCGTCGTCGAGGCGCTCAAGGGCAATGCTGAGCAACTCGGGTTGAAAGGGGTATGAGGGCACCGTGCCCCTGCACCCCGCCCCAGTCCCCCTCAACGTTTCCCCCCCACCATCCGTCTATGGAATGCACCTTGTGACGAGACGCGATGACCGCGATTGCCCTGCGTCCGGTGTCCGTGACGTTGCCCGGCAGAATTCGCCGATACGTGACGACGCCTGACCGCCCCGACGACGAGAAGGCCCTCATACTTTCCGCGCAGCGCGGTGAGCTCGAGGCCTTTTCGGAGCTGGTCCGCCGCCATCAGCGGCGGGCCTACGCCGTGGCGCGCGCCATCGTGACGACTCACGAGGACGCGGAGGACGCCGTGCAGGATGCCTTCCTGCACGCCTACCGCGCCCTGCACCGTTTCCTCCCCGACCAGGCCTTCGGTGCGTGGCTGCACCGGATCGTGGCCAACGCGTCGCTCGATATCACGCGGCGCCGCAAAGTCCGCGACGCCGACGACCTCCCCGAGACCATCGCGTCGCCATTCCGCGACCCCGCGGAAGGCGACGAACTGCGCATGCGGCTGAGCGATGCGCTGTCGCGCCTGCCCGAGCGTCAGCGCGCCGTGATCGTGCTGCACGACGTCGAGGGGTTCAAGCACTCGGAGATCGGCAAATTGCTCGGCATTCCCGAGGGGACGGCGCGCTCCGACCTGCACTACGCACGGTCGACGCTGCGACGCCTGCTCGAACAGCTTCGGAGTCCCCAATGACCACTGACTACTCCGCACCCGTCCTCGTTCCCGACGACGGCGATGCAGAACTGACCAACGCCCTGCGCACGCTCTACGCCGCCCCCGACTCGGCCGGCTACTGGACCGCACTCGAGCAGCGCATCATGGACCGCATCGCCCAGGGCGAGTCGCTTGATTCCTGGTGGTCGGTTCCCACCCAATGGGTACGCGTCGGCCTCATCGCCGCCGGTTTTGCGCTCATCGTCGCCGGTTCGCTCTTCCTGCGCTCACGCGCCGAGCAGCGCCAGATGGCCTACGAATCCGTGCTCGGATCCCCTGCGAGCGGCCCGACCATCGCCATTCGCGACGCGCAGACCGAACGGCAGGCGACGCTCAATTACATCAACGGGCGGTAGCCCTCCGGGCACCGCTCCCTTTCCGGCTTTCCGATGACACGAACCAAAGGACTGGCCCTGGCGTTCTATCTGGCAGCGGCCGTGGCAGGCATCGCCATCGGCGTCGCCGCCGACCGCATGTTCCGCCCCTCCATCGCGACACGGACTTCCGTCCGCGTGATGCGGGAGCGGTTCGCCAACGACCTCAAGCTCACGGCGGCCCAGCGGGCTGCGGTGGACAGCATTCTCGACGTGCGCTTCCGGGCCGAGTCTCTGCTGGTGGTGCCGATCAGGCCCCAATTGGACTCGGTTCGGGCCGACGCGCGGGGCAAGATATCGGCCCTGCTCACGCCGGAGCAGCTGCGCGTGTATGAACAGATGCAGCGGGACCAGAAAGCCCGCACGCAGGAGAAGAAATAGCACATGATGCGACTTGCCTTGCTGTTCCTTGCCGCACCCATCGCACTCGCCGCCCAGCAGCCGGGCGGCGACGGCGCACGCCCCATCGCGCTCGACGAAGCGGTGCAGCAGGCCCAACGCAACGCACCGGCCGCCGTGACGGCGCGCAACGCCCTGCGCACCAGCGCGGCCGCCGTGCGCACGGCCTACGCGCAGTACATCCCGTCGCTCTCCGTTTCGGGTTCCGGCGCGCGGCAGGGCGGCGAGATATTCTTCCAGGGGAGGTTGGTGCCATATAGCGGCTCGCCGTGGTCGTTCTCGCGCGGCCTCTCCGCCAATCTCGAACTGTTCGACGGCGGCCGTCGCTGGTACAACCTCCGTGCGGCCGAGGCCAACGTCGACGCGGCCGACGCCAGCGAGACGTCGCAGCGCTACAACATCGCACTCCAGGTCAAGCAGCAGTACTTCGCCGTGCTCGCTGCGCGCGAGAGCGAGGCCGCCGCCCGGCGGCAGCTCGAACAGGCCACGGAACAGCTCAAGTCCTCGACGGCCAAGGTGCGCGCCGGCGCGGCCACCAAGAGCGACTCGCTGCGCAGTGCCATCCAGGTGGGCAATGCGCGCCTCGCGATGCTGACCGCCCAGAACAACTTGCGCGTTGCCAACGCCGGCCTGTCGCGCCTCGTGGGCGCCGCCGACGTCGTCACGGCCATGCCGGCCGACACAGCCGAGATGGGCCGCATCGTGCTCGATTCGGCCCGACTCACGGCCATGGCGCTCGACGGCCCGTCGGTGCGCCAGGCCGAAGCCGCGCTCGTCGCCGCCCGCACGTCGAAGAAGGCGGCCAAGACGCCGTACATGCCCACCATTTCCTCGTCGTACAGCCTGAGCGGCAACAACACCTCGGACACGTTCGACTGGGGGAGCGGCCGCATTCCGAAGCAGAACAGCCTGCGCTTTTCCCTGAACTTCCCGCTCTTCAACAACCTGAGCCGCGAAGAGAACGTCCTGCGTACGTCGGTGGCCGAGGACAACGCCGTCGCCGCGCTGCGTGACGCCAGGCTCGCCCAGCAGCAGTCGCTGGTGCAGTTCCTCGGCGCGTTCCGCACCGCCGAGGAGCGGGTCGCCATCCAATTGTCGAGCGTCGCCGCCGCCGAGGAAGACCTCCGCGTGCAGCAGCAGCGCTACAATCTCGGCGCCTCCGTGCTGCTCGACCTGCTGACCTCGCAGACCACGCTCGACCAGGCCCGCGCCTCGCTCATCCAGGCACGTTACGACGCCCGCATCGCCAAGGCGCAGGTCGAGGCCCTCGTCGGACGCGACCTCAAGTGACCAGACACCGACCGACGCCCCTTTTGGAGCACCTTGTGAACCGTCGATTCCTCTTCGCCATTGCCGCACTCCTGTCCTTCGCCGCCTGCGGCAAGAAGGCCGAGAAGCAGATAGCCATCCAGACCGCGCCCGTCACACGGCGCGATATCATCGTCGACGCCACGGCGACCGCGATCATCGAGCCCATCAACATCGTCGAGGTCAAGTCGAAAACCGCGTCGGGCCAGATCACCAAGATGACCGTCGAGGTCGGCTCGTACGTGAAGCCGGGCGACCTCATCGTCCAGATCGACACCCGCGACCTGACGAATGCCGCCAACCAGGCGCAGGCCGACTACGACGCGGCGCAGGCCAAACTCACCACCTCGACGGCCCAGAAGAAGCGCTCGGACGACTTGTTCGGCCAGCGCATCATCACCGCCCAGGAGAACGAGACGGCCAACCTGGATTTCGCCAACTCGACGGCCAGCTTCGTGCGCGCCCGGACCGCGCTTGACCTGGCGCAGACGCGGCTCGAGGACGCCACCGTGCGCGCGCCGGTCGAGGGCACCGTCATCGAGAAGACAGTCTCCCTGGGTCAGGTCATCCAGGCTGGCACGTCGTCGGTCGGCGGCGGTTCCACCATCCTCAAGATGGCCAACCTCCAGCGGGTGCGGGCGCGCGCGCTCGTCAACGAAACCGACATCGGGCAGATCGTCGCCGGACAGGAAGCGACCGTCACGGTGGATGCCTTCCCGGACCGCCCCTTCCGCGGGAAGGTTGAGAAAGTCGAACCCCAGGCCGTCGTCCAGCAAAACGTCACGATGTTCCCGGTGCTCATCTCGCTGTCCAACGAAGAAGGCCTGCTGCGGCCCGGCATGAACGGCGAGGCGTCGGTGCTCGTCGATCGCCGCACGGGCGTGCTTTCCATCCCGAATGATGCGGTGCGCAGCATGCGCGAGGTGCAGAGCGTGGCACCCCTCCTCAACCTCAACCCCGACAGCGTGTCGGCGCAGTTGCGCGCAAACATGGGGGCCATGTTCCGCGGCGGGCAGGGGGGCCGCCCCGGCGGTGCTGGAGGCGCCACGCGTGGCCAGGGCGGGCGGTCCCAGACCAGCAACGGCGAGGTGAATCTCCTGCCCCAGGGCTTCGGCCAGGGCGGCGGCCAGGGCGGCGGGTTTCAGCGGGTGGAAGTCACGGACGCCGACTGCAAGAAGGTGAGCGATGCACTGAAGAAGCAGCCGGCCGTGGCCAAGCAGCTCGACGCGCTGTTCGAGCAGTTGCGCAACCCCGACGCCGACCGCCGCGCGCTGTTCCCGCAGACGCAGGAGCTGTACACCAAGCTCGGCGTGGACGCCCGCATTGCCGGCGCCTGCCGTCGCCGCGAAGGCGGCAACGGTGGCGGCATGCAGGGCAGCCGCGGCGACCAGGGCAGCCGCGGCGATCAGGCCGGCCGCGCGGTAGAAGTGCCGCAAGCGCCGGGCATGCGCACCCGCTCCCGTACCGGACTCGTGTTCGTCCAGAAGGCCGACTCCACGTGGGAGCCGCGCATGGTACGGCTCGGCGTGGCGAACTACGACTACACCGAAGTGCTCGACGGCCTCAAGGAAGGCGAGAACGTCGCGCTCCTCTCCGCAGCCGCGATGCAGGCCCAGCGCCAGCAGGCGCAGGACCGCGCACGTCAGATGATGGGCGGCGGCAATCCGCTCGGCGGCGCCACCGCCGCGGGCGGCCGCGGCGGCCCGGGCGGGGGAGGCGGCCCGGGTGGCCCCAGTGGCGGCGGTGGCGCACCAAGCGGCGGCGCGACGGCGCGTCCGAGGAATTAAACTCATGCTCTTTGGCGAAACCATCATGGTCGCGCTGGGCGCGCTGCGTGCCAACAAGCTGCGTTCCCTGCTCACCATGCTCGGCATCGTGATCGGCGTCGCCGCCGTCATCGCCGTGGTCGCGCTCGGCCATGGCGCGCAGAAAGCGGTGAACGACCGCATCGCCGCCCTCGGCACCACGCTCCTCACCGTCAGCCCGGGGCACGCATTCGGGCCAGGCGGTGTGCGCACCGGATTCGGCAGCGCCCGCCTCACGCTCGAGGATGCCGCGGCACTCGCAGAGCGCGGCGAAAAGATCCTTGCCGTGCAGCCCGAGATGTCGGGCAGCCTGCAGGTCCAGTACCTCAACAGGAACACCAACACGCAGATCGTCGGCGTCACGTCGAATTTTCCGGAAGTGCGCAAGTACGAAATGGCCGCCGGCAGGTTCTTCACGACCGCGGAAGACAACTCGCGCCAGCGCGTCGGCATCGTCGGACCGACCGTGGTGGAGAACCTCGGCCTGCAGACCCCCGAGGCAATCCTCGGTGAGACGGTGCGCATCCGCGGCATCCAGTTCACCATCATCGGCGTCTTCAAGTCGAAGGGGCAGGCCTCACCCTTCAACAACCCGGATGACCAGGTCCTGATTCCGATCACGACCGCGCGCTACCGCGTACTCGGACAGAACCGCGTGCGGTCCATTTCCGTGCTGTCGCCCTCGGAAGACGAAATCCCCCAGACGATGGCGGAAATCCAGAAGATCCTGCGCCGCGAGCACCGGCTGCGTGCCGGCAAGGAAGACGATTTCAACATCCGTTCGCAGGCCGACTTCCTGAACACGCTCGGCGAAACGACCGCGGTGTTCTCGCTGCTCCTCGCCGGCATCGCCACCGTGTCGCTGATCGTCGGCGGCATCGGCATCATGAACATCATGCTGGTGTCCGTGACCGAGCGCACGCGCGAGATCGGCATCCGCAAGGCGCTCGGCGCCACGCGAATGAACATCATGTTCCAGTTCCTCGTTGAGGCGGTGGTGCTCTGCCTGGTGGGCGGAACGATCGGCATCCTCGTGGGAACGGGCGGCGCCACGGCCTTCACGCAGCTGATGGGATGGACCACCTCGGTGGACTCCACCGCGGTGACGCTGGCCTTCTGCTTCTCCGCGGCGGTGGGCGTGATCTTCGGCGTCTATCCCGCGCGTCGCGCGGCGGCGATGGATCCGATCGTCGCGCTCCGGTACGAGTAGAGCGGCCACCGCGACGGGCAACACCAAGAGAGCGCGCGCCGCGGGAATGACTTGCGGCGCGCGCTCGATTCGTTCCTCCGCCTCGTGGCCCTCCGCGCCCTGGGCTCCGGTAGTCGCGGTCAGATGTCAGGCTTGCCTGTTGCGTTCGCGCTGCCCCGCTGGATGATCCGGAAGCCGAACGGGATCTCGACCAGCTGCCTCACCTTTTTCGGCCCGACGGTGGCCGGATGGAACTTCATCCCCGGCAGCGCGTCACGCACGGCGGCGGCAAACAGGGGATGATTGGTCTCGATGAGACGGAAGGTTGCGAGGTCGGCACGTCCCGTCGTGTCCACAACAAAGCGCACCACAGCCGTCCCCTCGATTCCCCGCCTCTCGAGCAGGGGTGGATAAACGGGCACGGCGCTCGAGGGATCACGCACCGCAGCCGTGTCTACATCGAGCAGGGTGAACGCATTCTGCGCCGCGGCGGCCTCGGCCAGCGGCACCGGTGCGGCGCTGTCCTCGACGTCTGGTACCGGCGTTCCGGCGGGCTCGACCTGCGGTGAGTACGTCTCCGGGTTTCCCGGCGGCAGCGCCGCCGGGCGCGCCGACGACCATCGTGCCTGCTCTTCCACCGCGCTCTGGCCCGGACGGTCCGGCGGCAACCGGTACTTGAGCGCCGACTCGATGATGGACTCGCTCGCGGTAACTGGGGGCTGCATCAGCGTCTGCCCGGCGCCAACCGTGACCGCGAGCACCAAGGCCGCGTGCACGACAAGGCTCACGCCCGCCCCCGCCAACAGGGGCTCCCGACTGCGAGGCGGATGCTGCAGCAGATCGAACACCGGTGCTCCGAGATCTCCTTATTGATAATTGGCGCGTACCTCTGGGTCAGACAACACCACTCGGGCGTTCGGCGCACCCGAGACTGCGAATGACGCCCCATCAGGAGTCTGTACCTGTCCACCGCCACTGGGATTCCGCCAAGCCACCGCTCAGTCCGGTATTGACCTCTTGTATTTCGATATATCTTAGTTATATCTTAGTAATATCGGAACTGCATTCACTTGAGGGGCTACGACACGGGGGAAGCGATGCGATTCGACAAGCGTGGTTGCGAGCGGCGCGGTGCGGGACGGGGGTGGGGGGGCTTTGATCCGGACCTTTCGGGTTTCATGTCGAAAATGGCGGGACATCTGCGCGGAGGACCGTTCCGCGGCGGCCGGTTCTTCGGCCACGGAGACCTGAGACTGGTCATTCTCTCGCTGCTCGAGGAACGTCCCCGTCACGGCTATGACATCATCAAAGCCATCGAGGAGAAGTCGGGCGGCATGTACCAGCCGAGTGCCGGCACGGTCTATCCCACACTGACGCTGTTGGAGGAGATGGGCCTCGCGCGCGCCACGCCAGATGAGAGTGGCAAGCGCGTGTACGAGATCACCGACGCGGGGCGGCAGCACCTGGCCCAGCACCGGAGTGCGGTGGACGACATCTTCTCGCGCATCGCTCGCACGGGCGCCGGGCTCACCAGTGACGCCATGCAGGAGATGAACCGGGCGTTCGGGCGGCTGGCGCGCACCACGTATTCGCAGGCCTCGCACCGCCTCGACGACCACGAGTTCCTGCGTGGCGTGGCGAAGGCGCTGGAGGATGCGGCCGCGGCGATCAACTCCATGGCCACCCGCAAATAGGGGCTGGTGGCTGGACGCCACGGAAGATGGCCCTATGTTACAACGGGTCGCGCATCGTGCGCGGCCCGTTTTGCATGGGGCAACGGCAGTCCGCCCCTGACCTCGCGTACTTCCAGGGGCGGCGCCCCGAAATAATATGCCGGCTGAACCTCCCAGCCCCACACCGTCAGCGGACCCGCCCGGCGCTCCATCGGGCGACGTGACGCCGCCGACCGCGGTTCCCCATCACGAGCGGCATCACGTCGAGGAGCATCCGACCGGCAAGCGACTGGCCGTGCTCACCCTGGCGGCGCTGGGCGTCGTCTACGGCGACATCGGCACGAGCCCGCTGTATGCGTTGCGTGAGTGCTTCAAGCCCGGCCACGCGCTGACGCCCGAGCCCGAGAACATCTACGGCGTGCTCTCGCTCATCTTCTGGGCGCTGATGCTCGTGGTGACGATCAAGTACGTGACGTTCATCATGCGCGCTGACAACCGGGGAGAGGGCGGCGTGCTCGCCATGCTCTCGCTGGTCGTCGGCAGGCAGACGCAGCATCCGCGCAGCCGAGCCGTACTGATCGCCATTGGCCTCTTCGGCGCGGCGCTCCTGTACGGCGACGGGGCCATCACGCCCGCCATTTCCGTGCTGGGCGCCATGGAGGGGCTTGAAATCGTCTCGATGAAGTTCGAGGCGTTCGTCGTTCCCTTCTCGGTCAGCATTCTCATCGGCCTCTTCCTGATACAGCGACGGGGAACGGCGGCCGTGGGCGCGCTGTTCGGGCCGATCACGCTGACCTGGTTCCTCGTCATCGGTGCCCTGGGCTTTCACGAGATCCTGATTGAACCGCGCATCCTGCGCGCGGTGAATCCGTGGTACGGCATCAATCTCATCCTCACGCAGAGCCACATGGCCATGATCGTGGTCGGCTATGTGGTGCTGGCCGTGACGGGAGCGGAGGCGCTGTACGCTGACATGGGCCATTTCGGGAGGCGCCCCATCCGGCTCGCCTGGCTCGCGCTCGTGTTGCCGTGCCTTACGCTCAACTATTTCGGGCAGGGGGCTCTGCTCCTGCGCGATCCCTCCGCGGTGACGAACCCGTTCTACATGTTGGCGCCGCGGTGGATGCTCTATCCGCTCATCGCCCTCGCGACGTCGGCAGCGATCATCGCCTCGCAGGCGATGATCTCCGGGGCCTTCTCCATCACGATGCAGTGCGTGCAGCTCGGCTACTCGCCGCGCGTGACCATCAAGCATACCTCGGCGAAGACCGAAGGCCAGATCTACATCCCCGAGGTGAATTGGGCGCTGATGGTGGGGTGCCTCGTCATCACGCTGGCCTTCCGCGGATCCAGCGAACTCAGCGCCGCGTACGGCATTGCGGTCACCGGCACTATGCTCGCGACGTCCGTGCTCTTCGGCGTCGTGACGGCGGCGCGCTGGAACTGGCCGCGGTGGCAGGTCGCTGCACTGGTAGGCGGTTTCGTCCTGATGGACACGGCGCTCTTCGGCTCCAACGTCGCCAAGCTCGCGCACGGCGGCTGGGTGCCGGTGTCGATCGCCATCGTGCTTTTCATCGCCATGACCACCTGGAAGCGCGGACGGGCGATCCTGCGCGAGCGGCTCCAGGAGATCACGATGCCGCTCGACGCGTTCCTGAAGAGTCTGTCGTCGGGCAAGATCCTGCGCGTGCCGGGCACGGCGGTCTTCATGACGTCGGAGGCGGCGGGCGCGCCGGTGGTGCTGCTCCACCACCTCAAGCACAACAAGGTGCTGCACGAGCAGGTCATCCTGCTCTCCATCACGACGCTCGCGGTGCCGGAAGTGCGGCACGCCGAACGGCTCAGTATGGAGCGACTCGAGCACGGGTTCGTGCGCGCGACGGCGGTGTACGGCTTCATGGAATCGCCCGACGTGACCGAGGTGCTGGGGCTGCTGCGCGAACAGGGCATCAAGGCGCGGCCCATGGAGACCAGCTACTACCTGGGCCGCGAGCTGCTCATTCCGCGCCACAAGGCGTGGAAGGAGGGCGGCATGACCATGAGCATCTGGCGCAAGCGGCTCTTCGCCTTCATGTCGAAGAATGCGCTGTCGGCCGCGGCGTTTTTCCAGCTGCCGCCCAACCGGGTGGTGGAGCTGGGGACTCAAATCGAGTTTTAGAGAGAAACAACAGAGAGACAACAGAGAAACAACAGGAAAGGCCCGATACGTGTGGCGCCGGGCCCTGTCTATTGTCTCTCTATTGTCTCTCTGTTGTCTCTCTGTTGTCTCTCTGTTGTCTCTCTGTTGTCTCTCTGTTGTCTCTCTGTTGTCTCTCTGTTGTCTTTCTTTCTCACTCTTCCCGGTGCAATTTCGGGAACTTCTTTCCCCAGCCCGATCCGCCATGCGCCGATTGCTTGCCCTCGCCCTCATAATCCTCGCCGCTGCGCCGCTCGCTGCCCAGCGCACGCCCGCCGACTCCCTGCGCGATGACGCCAGGTTCTCGTTCTACGCCAAGGGGCCGTACCGCACCGCAGTGCCGAAGCCCGACGACGTACTCGGCTATGGCATCGGCACCTGGCACACGCAGTATGCGTCGCAGGAGCGTGTGCTCCTCGCCATCGCCGACGCCGCCAGGGACCGCGTGCGCGTCGAGGAGATCGGCCGCACCAGCGAGAAGCGCACGATGCGCATCTACATCGTGTCGTCGCCCGAGAACATCGCGCGTCTCGACCAGATCCGCGCCGACCTCGACCGCATCGCCGATCCGCGCGGCGCTGGCGCCGCCGAGCTCGATGCCGTCGTGGCGCGGACGCCCGCGGTGGTCTGGTTCAGCGGCTCGGTGCACGGCGACGAGGTGCCGGGCTTCGAGGCGTCGATGGCCCTGCTCTATCATTTCGCAGCCACCGAGGATGCCCGGACGCTCGCGCTGATGAAGAACGCGCTCGTCATCATCAACCCGTCGTCGAATCCGGACGGGCATGAGCGGTTCACGGTCTGGTCCAACTCCATTGCCGTCGGCAGCCCCGAGCGCGTGGGCCTCGAACAGCAGCGCGGCCAGCCCTGGTCCATCGCCGGACGCTACAACCACTACCGCTTCGACATGAACCGCGACCTCATTGCCACCACGCAGCAAGAGGTGCGCAACATCGTGGGCGGGATGCTGCGCTGGCACCCCATGGTGACGGCCGACCTGCACGGCTACACCGCGCAGTACTACATGGCGCCGGCGTCGCGCCCCATCAACAGCAACATCAGCGGCTGGCCCAACAAGTGGAACGAGGCCGTGGGGGCGGGCACCGCGCGCGCCTTCGACGAGTTCGGCTGGCTCTACTACGTGCGCGACCAGTTCGACCTGTACTACCCCGGCTACTATGACACGTGGCCCTCGCTCACCGGCGCCACGGGCGCTACATATGAAACCGACGGCGGCCCCGCCCTGCTCAAACGCCGTGAGGACGGCACGTTGCTCTCGCTGCGCGACGGCATCGCCAAGCACTACACCGCCTCCATCGCCACATTCGAGACCACGGCGGCGCGCGCGAAGGAGCGCGTGAAGGACTACCTGGCGTTCCGTCAGGGGGCGGTGGCCGACGGCAAGTCGCAGGCGATCAGGCGCGTCGTCTTCGCACCCGGCAACGATCCCGGCCGAGCCGGTGAGCTCGCCGCGGCGCTGCTTCGCGCCGGCGTCGAGGTGCAGCGCCTCACGCAGCCGATGACCAGCGCCAAGGCGCACGCCTACAGCGACGATGCCGTCGGTGCGCGCACCTTCCCCGCGGGCTTGTTCGTGGTGGACATGGCGCAGCCGCAGGGCCGCCTCGCCAAGGCGGTGCTCGAGCCCGATCCGGCGCTCGATCCCGTCTTCGCCAAGACACAGCTCGACTACTTCCGCCGCAACCTGAACCGCGGCAAGAATGCCGGCGGCGAGGGGTATGAGTTCTACGACATCACGGCCTGGGCGCTCCCCGTCGCTTTCGGTGTCGAGTCGTGGTGGACCGAGGACGCGGCGCCGATGACGGCCGAGAGGCTCGCGCTCTCCAAGGACGCACCGCGCATCAACGGCGAGCAAATCCCGTTCACCGTGCGCGGCGGCATCGTCGAAGGCGCCGGCGCCAAGTCGGCCTTCCTCTGGCGCAATGACCGCGCCGGTGCGTCGCGCCTCGCCGGGCAGCTGCTGCAGGAGGGATACCGGCTGGCCATCGCGACGGAGCCCATCCAGACGGGCAAGGTGGACTGGCCGCGCGGCACCTGGGTGGCGCGCGTCTCGCGCAATGACGGCACGCTCGAAGCGCGCATCGCCGCCATCGCCACGTCCGCGGGCGTCGAAGTGACCGGCGTGAACACGGCGTTCCCGGAGACCGCGCAGTTCGGCACCGGATCGGGAAGCACCGTCGCCGTGCACGAGCCGCGTATTGCCGTCGCCGCCGACCAGGGCATCGGACTCGGCGCGTACGGGGCGACGTGGTGGAGCCTCGAACAACGCTACGGCATCAAGTTCACGCCCGTGTCGCTCGCGGCGCTCAACGGCGACATGTCGGCCTTCAACGTGATCATCATCCCCGACGGCGGCGTCGGCTCGCTGGGCAAGGGGGCAGGGCTCAAGACGTGGATGGAGCGGGGCGGCACGCTCATCACGATGGGACGCGCGTCGTCGTGGGCGGCGCGTGAGGACGTCGGCCTGACGACGGCCCGCATCCTGGCGGCCGATGACACCGGCAAGGGAAAGAAGCCGGATGAGCCGCCAGTCGCGGCCACCGATTCGCTGCTCGCCATCAAGAGTCCCTCGGCGAATCCCAACGTCCCGGCGCCGGTGCCCGGCGCGCACTTCGACGCCGTCTTCGACATGACGCACTGGCTGACGCTGGGCGTCGAGAAGCAGCGCATGACGGTGCTGGTCGACGGCGATGCCTTCATCAAGCTCTCCAAGGAGGGCTCCAACGTCGCCGTCTTCCCGTTGACGGGTCCGCTCAAGCGCGCCGGCTTCACCTTCCCCGACAACACCGAACGCCTGCTCAAGGGGACGGCGCTCGTCGTGCAGGAGCGCGTCGGCGGCGGCCACCTCGTGCTGTTCGCCAACGACCCGCTCTTCCGCGGCTGGTGGCGGGCATTGGATAGAGTAGTGATGAATGCGGTGCTGCTCGGACCGGCGTTTTAAGAGAGACAACAGACAAACAACAGACAAACAACAGACAAACAACAGAGAGACAACAGAGAGACAACAGAGGGTGGCCTCACCATCGGGCCCTCTGTTGTCTCTCTGTTGTCTCTCTACATCGTTACTGTGCGCATCTGCTTTATCCGCACCGCCTGCAGTTCCTTGCGCACTTCCTCCAGCGCCTTCTGCGTCTCTTCGCGCATGCGTGGCATCTCCGTCTTCATTGCGCGCTCGATTTCCTTGCGCGCCTGGTCGAGATGCAGCGTCACCTCCGTGTCAGCGCCGTCATTGTAGAACCGGATGATCGACGCGCGTGGCGCCGCGGGGGCCTTCGGCGGCGCCGGAGTGCTCCATCTCATCGGCGGCATGGGCGGCATCGGCGCCCAGGCCTCATCGGGTGAGCGGAAGATGAAGCGGTGTTCGTTGGCGTTCTTCAGCGACGACGCCTTGACCGTCGTCACCTTGACGGCGCGCGAGCGGCCGCCCGAAACGACGGTCAGTTCCACGACGTCGCCCGCCTTCGCCTTCGCCACCTCACGGCTCAGGCGATTCAACCGCGAATTCGCGACCCACGAGTCCTCCAGGTCGTCCTTCGACAGCTTCAGCGACACCCCGTTGATCGCGGCGATGCGGTCGCCCTCGACGATCCCGGCCTTCTCCGCCGGACCATCCTCGGTCACGGAGTTCACGAAGACGCCCGCCGTGTCACGCTTGCTTCCGGTCAGCCCGAAGCCGATGCCGATCACGGCGCGCTCCTCGGCGCGGATCCTGGCCTGTAACCGCGGGTTCAGGTCATCGGCGGCCACGGTCTTGATCTTGTACGACCGGCTGGCGCCGTCGTGCCAGACCTGCAACGTCACCTCGTCGCCGGCCTTCACCTTGCCCAGTTCGCGCGTCAGGCGGCGCTGCATGATGCCGCCCATCTCGTCATCGCCCGCCTCCTCGCGATTCACGCGGAGCGAGACGCCGTTGATTGACTGGATGCGGTCGCCTTCGGTCAACCCGGCCTTTTCCGCCGGGCCGCCCTCGGTGATGGACGAAATGAGCACGCCCAGCGTATCGCGTTTGCTGCCCGACGAGGTGGAAATGCCGATCATCGCCCGACTGCCGCCTGCGATGGCGATGTGCGGGGCTTCACTTGTGAAGATGCGTGTCTGCTGCGCGCCGAGCGGTGCGGCGAGCGCGATCGTGCCAAGGACTATCAGGGTGCGACGCATTGGGGCCTCGGGTTGGATCAGGGTCTCACAGGGGTTCACTCCAATTGTCACCGCGAGGGTGCCAAGGGTTTCCGCCGGGCTCAGCGGCCGCCTGGCGCCCCAGCGGCCGACCAGGTGCGCAGGGGCGCCGCGAGCCAGGACGGAGCGGCCCAATCGCGTCCTGCCGAGGATTATCCTACAGTGCCGGCGACTTTCTCTGACTGCGCCGCCCCGCAAGGAGCCTGAGTTTCCTTGAGCCGCCATTCGTCGCCCATCCGATCTCCCGGAGTCGCTCGTCCCCGTCCAGGTCCACCCCATGCCACTCGCGATCGACCGCGCGAAAGGGCTGCGCAACCTCGTCGGCAACACGCCCCTCTACGCCATCGACTGCGAATTCCGCGGCCGGTCGCGGCGCATCGACGCGAAGGCGGAGCACCTGAATTTCACGGGGTCCATCAAGGACCGGATGGCGTTCCACATCCTGCGGCGCGGCTACGAAACCCGGACGCTGCATCCCGGCGGCATGATCATCGAGGCCACCACCGGTGCATTTGGCGCGCGGGTAGGGACGGGTGCGGAGATCTTGAATCACCGAGTGCGCGGGAACCGAGATGACTTCTTCACCACGGAGCACACGGAGAACTACGTGAGGGCCACGGAGGACTGCCACGTCTTGGGGGAACAGCGCGCGCCACGCAGAATCCAGCGTGGCGCGTTGTCCTTGCCCAAGTTCTTGTTGTACTCCGTGGCCCTCCACCCTTCCTCCGTGAGCTCCGTGGTGAAGAAGCCCAGCACTCGAAGCTACAAGACAATGTTCAGCAGCCGCCCCGGCACGAAGATCACCTTCTTCGGCGCCCCGGTCAGGAACTTCGCCAGCGCGGCATCGCCCTGCACCGCGGCGAACGCGGCGTCCTGCGTGACGTCGCGCGGCACGCTCACCTTGCCACGCGTCCTGCCGTTCACCTGCACCACCAGTTCCAGCGCATCCTCGCGGGCCAGCGCCTCGTCCACCGCCGGCCATCCGGCGTCAAACACGCTCCCGGCGCCGCCCAGCATCTCCCAGAGCTCCTCGGCGATATGCGGCGCGAACGGTGCCACCAGCGGCACGAGCGGCGTCACCTCGGCCACGTGCGGCACGCGTTCGCCGCGGCGCAGCGCGTTCATGTATTCCATCATCGCGGCGATGGCCGTGTTGTAGCTCAGCGCGGGGATGTCGTTCCCCACCTTCCTGATGGTCTGGTGCAGCTTGCGCATCACCTCGCCATCGGGCTCCCCCGTGCCTTTCGCATCACGCACGCTCGCCCACAGGCGGTCGAGAAAGCGCCGCACGCCGCTGATGGACTGGTCGCGGAAGTCGCCGCCTTCCTCGAACGGCCCGATGAACATCAGGTAGGTGCGCACGGTGTCGGCGCCCCACTGGTCCATGTAGGCGTCGGGATTCACCACGTTCCCGCGCGACTTCGACATCTTGGCGCCGTCGCGGATGATCATGCCGTGCGCGCGGAACTTCACGAACGGCTCCTCCGTCGGCACCAGCCCGGCGTCGAACATCACCATGTTGATGAAGCGGGCGTAAAGCAGGTGCAGCACGGCATGCTCGTTGCCGCCGATGTACGTCGAGACCGGAAGCCACCGCTTGGTGGTCTCGGCGTCGAACGGCACCGCGTCGTTCGGCACGCTCGGATAGCGCAGGAAGTACCACGCGCTGTCGAGGAAGGTGTCGCTCACGTCCGTCTCGCGGCGCGCGGTTCGGCCGCACCGCGGGCACGGCACGTGATAGAACGCCTCGTGGCGCGCGAGGGGCGACACGCCCGAATCGTCCGGCTTGTAGTCGGGGACGTTCGGCAGCACGACGGGCAGGTCCTTCTCCGGCACCGGCACCGTACCGCAGGCGTCGCAGTAAATGATCGGGATCGGCGGACCCCAGTACCGCTGGCGCGACACGCACCAGTCGCGCAGGCGGAATGTCGTCACCGGCTTGGCCGCACCACGCTGCGTCAGCCACTCCGTGACCTGTCGCTTCGCGTCAGGGACCGCGACACCGTCGAAGTGCCCGCTGTTCACCAGCCGACCGTCGGCGTCATCCGTGTACGCGGCGGCCAGCGGCGTGGACGCGTCATCGTCCGGCGCCGCGACGACGCGCACGATCGGCAGGTTGAACGCCTGCGCGAACTCGAAGTCGCGCTCATCGTGGCCGGGGACTGCCATGATGGCGCCGGTCCCGTAGCCCATCAGCACGTAGTCCGCCGTCCAGACGGGGATCATCTCGCCGGTGGCCGGGTTCACCGCGTACGCGCCGGTGAAGACGCCGGTCTTCTCCTTGTTCACCTGGCGGCTCACGAGGTCCTGCTTGCGGGCCGCCTCGCGGTACGCCTCCACGGTGGGTCGCTGGTCCGGCGTCGTCACCTGTTCCACCGCCGGGTGCTCCGGCGCCAGCACCAGGTACGTCGCGCCGAAGATCGTGTCCGGGCGCGTCGTGAAGACATTGATCACGGTCGAGCCACTCGTGATCTCCTGCGACACCATCACGCCGGCGCTCCCTGCGTCGGTGAGCGGATCGAGCACGCGAAACCGCAGTTCGGCGCCCTCGCTGCGGCCCAGCCAATTGCGCTGCGCCATGCGTGTGCTCTCCGACCAGTCAATCCAGTCGAGGTTCCTGAGCAGGCGCTCGGCGTACTCCGTGATGCGGAAGAACCACTGCTCCAGTGCGCGCTGCTCGACCACTGTATGGCAGCGTTCGCACGCGCCGTTCACCACCTGCTCGTTGGCAAGCACCGTCTTGCATGACGGACACCAGTTGACCGCCGCGTTCTTCTTGTAGGCCAGTCCGCGCTCGTAGAGCTTCAGGAAGACCCACTGCGTCCACTTGTAGTAGGCGGGGTCGGTGGTGTCCACCGCACGGCGCCAGTCCACCATGAGCCCGGCGCGGTCGAGCTGCCGACGGAAGTTCGCGACGTTGCGCGGAATCAGCTCCATCGGATGCACGCCAATTTTGAGCGCGAAGTTCTCCGAGTGGATACCGAACGCGTCGTAGCCGAGCGGCTCGAGCACCGTGTGCCCCTGCAGCCGCTGGTACCGCCCGTGGATGTCGTTCCCCGTGAAGGCGTACAGGTTGCCGATGTGCAGCCCCTCCGCCGACGGATAGGGGAACATCATCAGCTGGTAGAACGGACGCGCGCCGTTGAGGTCGGTCGCATTCGTGCCGCGTTCCGTCCACCGGGCGCGCCACTTGGCTTCCACGGCAGTCGGATCGTAGCCGATGGGCTCCTCGGAGCCGGCCGGCGGAAGTGGAACGGTCATCGCGGTGTTGTCGGGGTGGAACGGGGATCCCGCGTGGCCCTGGACGAATGGCACCGGACGCGGGGATCAGCGAAATCTAGCCCCGCCGGAACGGGCGACCAAGCGCGGAGCGGCGCCTGCCGGCGCTGACGGTGGCCGTCAACCCTGCGCCGACCCCGCACCCGCCGCCTGCAGGTGGCTCACCGAGGCAGGATCGCCCATCACGATGAGGTGGCACCCGCCATTCACCGCCGTGGCGGCCGGTGGGTTGAACACGTACCCGCCGTCACGCGAGCGCACGGCAAGCAGGAGCAGGCCCGTGCCATACTCGTGCAGCCGCAGCGAGTCCACCTTGTGCCCGTCCAGCGAGCTTCCCTGCTCCACGCGCACCTCTTCGATGCGCAGGTTCCGGTTCTCGTCGCGCAGCATCTGGTCGAGGAAGGTCACCACGCTGGGCCGCAACAGTTCGCTCGCCATGCGCATGCCGCCGATCCTGCCGGGCGAGACCGCCGCGTCGGCGCCGCTCTGGCGCAGGCGCGCCGCGGCGCGTTCATCGGCGGCCCGCGCCACCAGGCGCGCCTTGGGGGCCATCTGCCGCGCCAGCACCGTCGTCACCAATGCCACCTTGTCGTCGTCCGTGCAGACGACGACGCCCGATGCGCGGACGATGCCCGCCTGCGTCAGCACTTCGTCGTCGGTGCAGTCCCCCACCAGCACCGGCACGCCGGGAAACTGGCGCTCGAACGCCGCCGCGCGCTCGGCGCTGCTCTCGATGGCGACCACCGACCGTTCGGTCGCCACCAGTTCGGCCACGACCGCCGTTCCCGTCTGTCCGGCGCCGCACACGATGGTGTGCGCGCGCATCGCGTCAATCTGCCGCTGCATCCGCCGCCTCCGAAATCCCGCCGTCAGGTCGCCTTCCACCACGTAGGCCGTGATCATGGACCCCGTCACCACCACCGCCGTCGCGCCGAACAGCAGCAGCACGATGGTGAAGCCCATCGCCCCGGGATGCGTCGTGATGTCGATGACCTCCCGATACCCCGTTGTCGTGAGGGTGATCGTGGTCATGTACAGCGCGTCCATCCACGAGGCATCGCCGCCGCCGATCCACTTGTAGCCCGCGATGCCCACCAGGTACGTCACGAACAGCACCGCCACCGGCGTCAGGACGCGCCGGCTGATCGAACTGAGCTCGTCGCGGAGGTGCCGCACCTCAGCGCGCCCGGTCCGCGGCCTTGAAGAGGTACGCGCATTTCTCCAGGCGGGGGCCGCGTTCGTCGCAGACGGCAAACGAGGCGCCTTCGTACATCCCGGCACCACCGTAGCGCCCGTCCTTCGCTACCGCATACACCTGAATGTCGTAGCGGGGCCGCCCCCTGTCGTCGAGAAGGCGCGGCTCGGTCATGTGCACCATGCGCTCCAGCGTCTTGAGCACCGCCTGCTCGGGGGTCGCCCCGTTGCGCATGTGCTCCACCGTGAGGAAGCCGCCGCACGTCTTGATGTTGATCTCGCCAAGGCCCGTGCTGCCGGCCGCGCCCACCGCGTTGTCGGTGTACTGCCCGGCGCCGTGCACGGGCGAGTCGCCCAGCCGTCCATCGAGCTTCCAGGCCAGCCCGCTCGTGGTCGTCACCGAACTCACGTCGCCGGCCGTGTTCACCGCGTTCATGTTGATGGTGCCGTGCGTCCAGTTGATCTTCACGTCGTCATCGTGGTCCAGCCAGTGGTCGTTCTTGTTCAGGCGCGCCTTCCAGCGGAGCCAGTCCTGGCGGCTCTTCTCGGTCAGCAGGTTCTGCGTCTTGAAGCCCATTGCCGTCGCGAACTTCTTGGCCCCCGGTCCGACGAGCAGCACGTGCGTCGTGTAGTCCATCACGGCCTTGGCCACGAGCGATGGCGTCGCGATCTCCTCCAGGCACCCCACCGCGCCCGCCCGCCGCGTCGGTCCGTGCATGCAGCTCGCGTCGAGCTGCACCACGCCCTCCTCGTTGGGCAGGCCGCCCAGCCCGACCGACTGGTCGTTCGGGTCGAGCTCCACGAGGTTCACCCCGGCGATGATCGCGTCAAGCGTGTCGGTGCCGCCGACGATGCGGTCGTAGGCCAGCTTGACGCCCTTGATGCCGTTGGCGCTCGCCACCACGCAGGGCCGGCCGCGGAATCCCGGCGTCGCACCGAGCGCCGCCCCGGTCAGTTCGCGTTCAATATCCTCCGCCGACAGGGCGCGCGGCACGAAGCCGAGGGCAGAGAGGAGGGCGGACTTTTCCAGGAAGGCGCGGCGATCGAGCATCGGATGGATAGGCGAAGGAGAGGGTGCGGAGAATTTGATTGAGGATTTGGAATCCGGATAGGGATTGAGGATTGCGATTGAGGACAACGACTTGCGACGGCAGTCCCAGCCACTACCTGTCCACCAGCCGGACCGCGGCTCAGAATTCAGCATCGCAAATCGCAGTCCTGAATCGCTATCCGCGATCGTAATCCGGATTCCATATCCTCAATCACGCCCGAATCCATGACTATCCAATCCCAGCTAAGAGCCATCCCCTTCTTCGCCAACCTCGCCGACCCCCTGCTCCGGCCGCTCGCGGAAGCCGGCAGCAGGGCCTCGTTCGCCGAAGGCGAGACCCTGTTCTCTGAGGGGGAACCCCGCTCGTTCTTCGCCGTCGTCCTCTCGGGCACCGTTGCCATCGACAAGGCGCAGGGTGGAATCGTCACGCGCCTGGCCACGCTGGGACCCGGCGAGGTGGTTGGCGAGGGGATCCTGCTCGACGACACGCCGCATGGCACCACCGGCCTCGCGCTCGAGCCCACCGAGGTGGTCCTGTTCCGCCAGAAGGAACTCGGCCCCGTGCTCAAGAACACGCCGCAGCTCCACGCCTCGCTGCTCTCGAACGCGGCGCGGTCCATCGCCCACCGCCTCAACGTGGCCAGCGCCACGCTCGTCGGGCACGGGCGCGCCGGCGGCTTCTTCGGCGGCGCCACGCGGACGGAGCACGACCTGCTGGGCGACCGCGAGGTTCCGGCGGCCGCGTTCTACGGCGTGCAGACGCTGCGCGCACTCGAGAACTTCCCCCTCACCGGTATCCCGCTGCGGGAATTCTCGGCGCTCATCATCAGCCTCGCCCAGGTCAAGGAAGCGGCCGCCCTTGCCAACCGCGACCTCGGCCTGCTCGACCCCCCGGTCGCCGACGCCATCGTGCAGGCCGCGCGCGAGGTGCAGCACGGACGGCATCATGAGCACTTCCTGGTCGACATGATCCAGGGCGGCGCGGGCACCTCGACGAACATGAACGCCAACGAGGTGATCGCCAATCGCGCGCTCGAACTGCTGGGCCGCAAGCGCGGTGAGTATGACCACTGCCACCCCAACAACCACGTCAATAAGTCGCAGAGCACCAACGACGTCTACCCCACCGCCGTGAAGCTCGCGCTGCACACCAGCATCCACGGACTGCGCGAGGTGATGGGCGAGCTGGTCGTGGCCCTCCTCCGCAAGGGGGAGGAGTTCAGGGAATTGGTGAAGATGGGGCGCACGCAGCTGCAGGATGCCGTCCCGATGACGCTCGGCCAGGAGTTTTCCGCCTTCGGCCACACCATCGCGGAGGACATTGATCGGCTGGGCGAGGCGCAGGCGCTGATCCGCGAGATCAACATGGGAGCCACGGCTATCGGCACGCGCATCAACGCGCCCGCCGGGTACCCGGAGGCGGTGCGCCAGCACCTGAGCGCGATCACCGGCCTCACGCTGATCACCGCCCCCGACCTGGTGGAGGCGACGTCAGATACCGGCGCGTTCGTCCAGCTCTCGGGCGTGCTCAAGCGATGCGCCGTGAAGCTGAGCAAGGTGTGCAACGATCTCCGCCTGCTGTCATCGGGCCCGCGCACCGGGCTTGGCGAGATCAACCTCCCGCCCATGCAGCCCGGGTCGAGCATCATGCCGGGCAAGGTGAATCCGGTGATCCCCGAAGCGGTAAACCAGGTCTGCTTCGACGTCGTGGGTGGCGACATCACGGTCACGATGGCCGCCGAGGGCGGCCAGCTGCAGCTCAACGTCTTCGAGCCCATCATCGCCTTCCGGCTGCTCTACAACATCCGGACCATGACGGCCGCGGTGCGCATGCTGCGGACCCGGTGCATCGAAGGGATCACCGCCAACCCCGAGCGACTCGATTATTTCATGGAGCGCTCGGTGGGGGTGGTCACCGCCCTCGTGCCGATCATCGGCTACGAGAACGCCACCGCCGTGGCAGCCGAGGCGCTGAAGACCGGGCGTGGATTGAAGGAGCTTGTGCTCGAACGCCAGTTGATGACGCGGGCGCAACTGGATGAGGCGCTTGATCCAGCAAGAATGGTGTAGCTGCGCAGAGAACGGCAGAGAACGGCAGAGAACGGCAGAGAACGGCGGAGAACGGCGGAGAACGGCGGAGAACGGCAGGATGAGCGGCGACAGGGCCGCCGTGCCGGCCGTTGTGGCGTGAAGGGATCCGCCCGACACGCGTCGCTCTCCTCCGTGGTAGTATTCAACTGCCGTTCTCTGCCGTTCTCTGCCGTATTCCGTCTCACTCTGTGGTTACCTACCATGGCCAGCACGAAACTCGACGGCGCCGGCGCGCAGAAGATGAAGACCCTCGAGGAAGCGCTCATCACGCTTCAGCAGATCCACGGCCTGGTTGAGCGCATGGCCATGGAGATGAAGAACAACAAGCCGCTGGGCGTGATGCCGATGCAGCTCAAGCGGATGGCGTCGCCGCTGGTCGGTCAGCTCAAGGGGCAGTTCGGGATGATCGCCGACCAGGTGTCATCGATGATCCTCGTCGCGGGACGCGGCGGCGGCGATCAGGTGAAGCTGCGCGCCTATCGCGAACATGTGGCGCAGATCCGCACTGCCATCGAGATGGCAGGCAACAAGGTCAAGAAGGACCACGCCGTCGACATCGAGATCGCCCCGGAGTAACCGTCCAGCGGCGCTACGGTGTAGGCATTTACCTCACTCGGGTGTGCTTGAACCGCCTGACGTGATCAGGTAAGTTTCGTCGGTTTTTCCGCACCCCGTTGCCCGTGTTTGCCGGGCGTCGGCCCCTTACCCCCAAACATCACCGCTGATGCCCAAGCTGCATCTGCGCCGGTTCGCGCCGGCCGCCGCACTAGCTGTTGCCCTGCTGGTGCTCGCTGCGTGCGGTGGAGAGTACCCCAACTCCACGTTCAGCAAGAACACCGAGCTCAACGAGGGAGCGGTCTTCCTCTGGGACCGCATGATGCTCCTTGGCACGATCGTGTTCGTGGTCGTCGAGGTGCTGCTGGTCTACACGATCTTCAAGTTCCGCCGTCGCGAGGGCGGGCCGGCGCCACGCCAGATCCATGGCAACGCGGCGCTCGAGATCGCCTGGACCGCGATTCCCGCGCTCATCCTGGTCTTCCTCGCCGTCCCGACGGTGCGGATCATCTTCGAGAACCAGCGCAAGGCCCCCGCCGAGGCCTTGCAGGTGGAAGTCATCGGCCACCAGTGGTGGTGGGAATTCCGCTATCCGCAGTACGGCATCACGACCGCAAACGAACTGTACCTGCCGATCGGCAAGACGGTGAACTTCTCGCTCCGCACGCGCGATGTCCTGCACTCGTTCTGGGTGCCGCAGCTGGGCGGCAAGCGCGACCTCATCTCCAACCGGGTGAACCACATCTGGTTCACGCCCAAGGCGACGATGGAGCCCACCGCGCTCAACGGCGCCTGCGTGGAATACTGCGGCTCGAGCCATGCCAACATGCGCTTCCGCACCTTCACGGTCTCGCCCGCCGACTTCGAGAAGTGGGTGGCACACCAGAAGACGGTGGCCTTGGGCTCCACCGCCGCAGCGGCTGCGGATTCGCTGGCGAAGACCGCGGTGAAGCCGACGCCGATTAGGACCGCCTCGGTGCTCCCCGCCCCGTCCCTTGCGCCGCAGCCCGACTCTTCCGCTTCCGCAGGCGTCTGGGCCTTCCCGGCGGACAAGATTGCCGCCTACGCCTGGCCGCAGACGCCGCTGCCGGCCATCGCGTTCGACGAAACACGGTTGGCCGCTGGCGATCCGAGGGCGGGACGCGCCCTGCTCACCAACCCGGCCAATCTCGGCAAGGCCCCCTGCCTCACCTGCCACGTCATCAAGGGCGAGACGAACTACGTCAATGATGACCAGGCCAAGGGGCCGAACCTGACGCACTTCGGTTCGCGTCACACCTTTGGCGCCGGGCTGTATCGCAACGACGCGAAGTCGCTGGCGCTCTGGATCAAGAACGCGCCGGCCATGAAGCCGGGCGTGTCGATGCCGACCTTCGGCGCCGGCGAGTACAACGCGCTCATCAAGCAGATCGTTCCCGCGTCCGCCGGGCTGGATGACCGGCAGATCGCCGACATCGTCGCCTACCTGCTTTCCCTCAAGTAGCCCCGGAGAACCGCACCCATGGCATCGTCTGCCGCCACTCCGACGCACGCGGGCGCCGCGTCGCATTCGTCGGAGCAGTCCGGCCTCTGGAGCTGGCTGACCACCGTCGACCACAAGAAGATCGGCATTCTGTACCTCTACACCGCCCTGTTCTACCTGCTCGTGGGCGGCCTCGAGGCGGTGCTGATCCGCACCCAGTTGGCCAAGCCGAACCTCAGTCTCGTCTCGGCGGATTTCTACAACCAGCTCTTCACCATGCACGGCACCACGATGGTCTTCCTCGTCGTGATGCCGCTGTCCGCCGCGTTCTTCAACTACCTCATCCCGCTGCAGATTGGCGCGCGCGACGTGGCGTTCCCGCGCCTGAACGCCTTCTCGTACTGGGTGTACGCGCTCGGCGGCCTGTTCATCACGCTGCCGATCTTCTGGGGCCTCGCGCCAGACGGCGGCTGGTTCGCCTATGCGCCGCTCTCCGGTCCCACGTACGGCGGCGGCTACAACATGGATTTCTGGGTGATCGGCCTGCAGGTCCTCGGCATCTCGTCGCTAGCCGCGGCCTTCAACTTCATCACCACCATCATCAACATGCGCGCCCCTGGCATGACGCTCATGCGCATGCCCATGTTCACGTGGATGTCGTTCGTGGTGCAGTTCCTCGTGATCCTGGCCTTCCCGGTGATCACGGCGGCGCTCTTCTTCCTGCAGTTCGACCGTTTCTTCGGGACGCAGTTCTATGAAGTGGCCGCCGGCGGCGACCCACTCCTCTGGCAGCACCTGTTCTGGGTGTTCGGCCATCCCGAGGTCTACATCCTGATCCTCCCGGCGTTCGGCCTCGTGTCGGAGGTCCTGCCGACGCACAGCCGCAAGCCGCTGTTCGGCTACAACGCGATGGCCTACTCCGGCATCATGATCGGCTTCCTCGGCTTCGGCGTCTGGGCGCACCACATGTTCGCGGTGGGCATGGGTCCCGTGGCCGACTCGATCTTCGCCGTCGCGACGATGCTCATCGGCCTGCCGACGGGCGTGAAGATCTTCAACTGGATTGCCACGATGTACGGCGGCTCGCTCCGCTTCCCGGTGGCCATGAAGTTCGCCATCGGCCTCATCGCGATGTTCACGATCGGCGGCATCTCCGGCGTCATGCACTCGTCGCCGCCGTCGGACCTGCAGCAGACCGACACCTACTTCATCGTGGCGCATTTCCACTACGTGCTCTACGGCGGCGCCATGATGGGCATCTTCGCCGGCATCTATCACTACTTCCCCAAGATGACCGGCCGGTTCATGAGCGAATCGCTCGGGAATTGGCAGTTCTGGCTGAACTTCATCGGCCTGAACCTCACGTTCTTCCCGATGCACTTCAGCGGCATGCTCGGCATGCCCCGTCGCATCTATACCTATGACGCCGGGCAGGGCTGGGACCTGTTCAACATGATGTCAACAGTCGGCACGTACATGCTGCTCGTGGCCGGCCTGCTCTTCGCGTACAACTTCTTCCGCAGCAAGAAGCATGGCGCGCCGGCCGGCAGCGACCCGTGGGGCGCGCCGACGCTCGAATGGTCCATCCCGTCGCCGCCGCCGGACTACAACTTCGCGCAGATCCCCGAGGTGACGTCGCGCTACCCGATGTGGGACCTCAAGGCCCCGGATCGCACCGCCGGCATCGAGCACTCGCATCCGGACGCCGCGGTGATCGCCGAGGCGCATGCCGTGCCGATGCACGAGGAAACGGAGCGGCGTACCGCGAAGGAACTGGGCATCCCGATGCCGTTCAACACCATCAAGCCGTTCCTGGTGGCGCTGGGCATCATCATCCTGTTCAGCGGCCTCATCGTGCTGCACATCGGCAACTTCCCGCTGGCCATGGCGACGATGCTGGGCGGCGGCGCGTTCATGGTGGGCTCGCTGTATGCGTGGCTCACGAGCCCCCTCGAGTAACCGGAACCCGACCATGACCACTGCCACCGCTGCCGCGGGCGCCCACGAGGCGCACGAGCACACGCACTACACGACCACCGGCCTCGACAACAGGAAGATCGCCATCTGGGCGTTCATCGGGTCGGAGTGCATGCTGTTCGGCTCGCTCATCTCAACCTACCTCGTCTACAAGGGACGGTCGGTCGTCGGGCCGTTCCCGCACGAGGCCTGGACGTCACCCACCGGCCAGGTCTTCAAGCCGATCCTCGACATCCCCGTCACCTCGGCGTCGACGTTCGTGCTGCTCATGTCATCGCTTTTCATGGTGCTGGCCCTCGCCGCCGTCGAGAACAAGGGCAAGCCCGGCTACGAGGGGACGCTGGGATCGTCCAAGTTATGGCTCCTCGCCACCGCGCTCGCCGGCGCGGTCTTCCTCGGCTTCCAGGCGTACGAATTCACGTCGTTCGTGCACGAAGGGCTGACGATCAAGACCAACCTGTTCGGCTCCTCGTTCTTCACGCTCACCGGCTTCCACGGCACGCACGTGGCGGTGGGCGTGCTCTGGCTCATGACCCTGCTGTTCATCGACATGAAGCGGGGGCTCGGGCCGAAGGACACGATTCTCGTCGACATCTGCGCGCTGTACTGGCACTTCGTCGACGTCGTCTGGATCGTGATCTTCACTCTCGTCTACCTCATCCAGTAAGGGGCCGCCGACCATGTCCAACGATCGCGCGCACGCCGATCACGTGCACGAGCATCCCACGTGGAAGCAGTACAAGTGGGTCGCCCTCTGGCTCTTCGTCATCACGGTGGTCGAGGTCTGGGCCTACTACATCCCGGCGTTCGTCGCCAGCAAGGCGTTCGTGCCGGCCCTGCTGCTGATGTCGGCGGTGAAGTTCACGATCGTCGTGATGTTCTACATGCACCTCAAGTACGACCACTCGCTCTTCCGGAAGCTTTTCACGGGGCCCTTGCTCATCGCGGGGGCGACACTGGTGGCGTTCTTGTTCTTGTTCAAGCGCTAGGACCGGGCGCTGACGACAGCGCGGGCGGCCAGACGGCCGCCCGCTTTTCTTCAGGAAGGGTGCATGGTGGGGTGCCGGGGCACAGGCACAGTGGGGTGCACAGGTACGGCGTTGTCTTCAGCCGGCTTCGAACGACGGACCACCCTCGCGTTGCACGGATTTCAGCATCCCCAAGATCAGGCGCCGTTCCTGCGCGAGGAAGGCCATGCGCAGCGCGAGCGTGGGGGCGTCGAGACTTGGCGCCACTGATCGGTACCAGACCGTCGCCTCTCGCGCCGATCCCAAGGCGTATCCATAGAATCGCGACCGGTCGGCCGCTGATCGTCGACTATAGCCTTCCGCGATGTTCGCGCCGATGGAAGCGACGGCACGCGAAAGCTGTGAGACCGTCTTCGGATCCACGTGCTGGACGAGGTGTGCGCTGTCGCCTTGTGCCTGGTCCACGAGACACCGGGCGATGCGATAGCCGAGGAGGTTCCAGATCGGGTCGGCGATTTCGCTCGCCTCGATCGTGGGAGCCCAGTCCGCGAGTGCCTGCTCTACGATGGCATCCATGCGGACAGTGTACTTCCGCTGTCCGCGCTTCGCGGCACCAATCGAACGCACGTCCGCTCATTCCCATGCACCCTACCGTGTCCACGCACCCCACCGTGCCCGTGCCCATGCACCCTACCGTGCCCACGCACCCCACCGTGCCCGTGCACCCCACCATGCCCATGCACCCCACCGTGCCCGTGCCCCTGCACCCCAGCGCGCGTCCCTTGCTGCCGAATTGCCCCGTCGGCACATTCTGTTGTCCTCGGCCGGGAGGCCCGCGTCCCCGTGAAACCCACAGAACGCCTCGTCAGCCTTGACGTATTCCGCGGCCTGACCGTTGCCGGCATGCTCCTCGTCAACAACCCGGGCACGTGGAGCGCCATCTACCCGCCGCTGGGGCATGCCGCGTGGCACGGCTGGACCCCCACCGACCTGATCTTCCCGTTCTTCCTCTTCATCGTCGGCATCACCACCCATCTGTCGCTGTCATCGCGTCGCGCCCGCGGCGACACCGACGCCGTGCTTCGCCGGCAGGTGCTGCGGCGCGGGCTGCTTATCGTCCTCATCGGCTGGGGATTGTCCGCCTTCCCGTTCTATCCGCTCGATCGCATCACCGAGCTTCGCATTCCGGGCGTCCTGCCGCGCATCGGCGTGGTCTACCTGGTCGCCGGGCTTCTGACGCTGAACGCGTCGCTGAAGCAGGTGGTCGTCATGCTCGTCGTGCTCCTCTACGGCTACTGGTTCGCCATGACGCTGCTGCCGGTTCCCGACGGCTGTGAGCTTGGCGCACTCTGCCTCGACGTGCCGTCGCGGACGCTGGCGGCGTGGGTCGACCGGGCCCTGCTCGACGGCCACCTGTGGAAGGCGGCGAAGACCTGGGACCCGGAGGGGCTGCTCTCCACCCTCCCGGCCATTGGCACCGCGATACTGGGCGTGCTGTGCGGCCGTTGGATCGCCCTCAAGGAGCGTCCGCTGGTGGAGCGGCTCAACGGCATGTTCGCCGTCGGCGCCCTCCTCATGATGGTCGGCCTGATGTGGCACTGGTCGTTCCCCATCAACAAGGGGCTCTGGACCAGCTCGTACGTGGTCTTCACCGCGGGCATGGCAGCCGTCGCCATCGCCACGATCACCTGGATCATCGACGTCCAGGGTGTTACGTGGTGGACCCGTCCGCTCGTCATATATGGCGTGAACCCGATCGTGGCATTCGTGGGATCGGGACTGATGGCCCGCATCATCTATTCGCTCTGGAAGGTCGAAGTCGACGGCACGCAGGTCTCCGTGCAGGCGGTGGTGTACAAGTCAGTGTTCGCTTCGTGGCTCGAACCCCGGAATGCGTCGCTGGCCTTCGCGATCTGCTTCGTTCTCTTCTGGTACGCTATACTGGCGGTGCTCTACCGCCGAAACTGGATCTTGAAGGTCTGACGCACGGGGCAGCCGCCTCGAGCGCCGCCACCCTGCGCTGAGAGCCCCCTCGCCGATGCCCCTTCGCCTTCGCCGCCAGAGTCTCTGTCACTGGCACGCCGTAGCCATCGCGCTCGCCGCCGCCGCCCTGCACCTGCCGGCGCAGGCGAAGCCGGCCGTGGCCTCCGTGCGGGCGACGGCCCAGAAGTCGGCGGGCGGCGAGGCGCGCACGGCCGCGTCCAGGCGCCGTCCGACGAGCCCCTCGAAGACGAAGGCCCGGCCGGCGGCCAGGAAGCGCATCCCCGCCCCGGCTCCCCTCAAGTACACGGCGCCGCGCGGTGGATCGCAGCTGATCCTCGATCTCGGTTCCATCCTTGGTCGGGCGTCCCGCAGCGGAAGCTGGGGTGTTGCCGTCGTTTCCCTCGAGAGCGGTGACACGCTCTTCACGCACAACGCCGACCGGCAGCTGCTGCCGGCCAGCACGATGAAGCTGTTTACGTCCGCGGTGGCCCTCGAGCGGTTCGGCCCCGACTACCGCCTCGTCACCGAAGTCCTGCGCGAGGGCGCGCTCGGCGCCGACGGCACCGTGCGCGGCAACCTGGTGCTGCGCGGCACCGGCGACCCATCGTTCAGCCGTCGCTACGCCAACGACGCGTCGGGTGAGACGCCGATCGCCGCCGTCGCGCGGCTCGTTGCGCAGGCCGGCGTGCGCCGCGTCTCGGGTGACATCATCGGCGACGCGTCGGCCTTCGAGGAGCGCAAGGTCCCCGAAGGCTGGCGTTCGCGATACCTGGGCGCCTCCTACGCCGCCCGCGTCTCGGCGCTCTCGTACAATGAGAACCTGCTTGCGATCACGGTGAAGCCGTCCGGAAAGTCGGCCGCCATCACGTTCGAGCCCGCGCTTTCCGGCATCGACGTTCTGAATTCGGTGAAGGTCGTCGCCGGCCGCGGCAGCCGCATCAGCGTCGTGCAGCGGGAGGGCGGCATGGAGGTACGCGGCACCATCGGACGCGCCAGCGCCGGTCGTCGTGTGCAGGTGGTGGCCGAGCATCCCGCGCTCGTGACGACCGCGGCATTTCGGGCCGCACTCCAACAGCACGGCATCTCGGTGGACGGCGGCGCCAGGCTGGCCAAGGCCGCCAGTGGCGCACCGCGCGTGGCCGCGCTCTCCTCGGCGTCCATTGGCGAGCTCGTCACCACCATGAACGGCGAGTCCAACAACCACTTTGCTGAACTTCTGTTCCGCAACGCCGCGCGCAGCGTCGGTGTGGTGGGCTCGGCGGAGAACGCAAACATCCTCCTGCGCCGCTTCCTCTGGGAGAAGGCGCAGGTGCCGCCCACGGCCGTCTACGCCGCCGACGGCAGCGGCCTGTCCACGGCCGACCGCATCACGCCGCGTGCCATGGTGCAGCTGCTCGGCTACGCCGCCAGGGCATCGTGGCACGACGTGCTGGAGCAGTCGCTCCCGGTCGCCGGCCGCACCGAGTCGCTACGCCGCCGGATGAGGTTCACGCCGGCAATGGGCAACCTCCGCGCCAAGACCGGGACAACCAATGACGTGGCCTCGCTGGGCGGCTACGTGACGTCCCGCGACGGCGAACGACTGGCCTTTGCGTTCATCTACAACGGCCGGGACCGCTGGCGCGCCAAGGAAGCGATGGATGCGATGGGCGCGACGCTCGCCAATTACCAGAGATAGAGGATCTGGACTCAGGATTCCGATTCAGGATGACGATTGAAGATTGCGACACGCGATGAGCCCCGGGGCTCATCGCCAATCGCCATCCCAAATCGTGATCCTCAATCGGAATCCCGAGTCCATATCCTCAATCAGTAGTCAATCTCGAAGATATCAACGATGTACCGCGTCCTCGTATCAATCACCAGCACTGTGTTGCCGTAGATCCTCCGTTCGAGGTACCACGGGAGGATCCCCAGTTCGTACTCGAGGTCGTACGGCAGCACCGCCAGGTGCGTGAAGACGTCGAACGACAGGTAGATGCCGGGGCGGAACACGTAGCGCACGCCGCCCCAGCTGCGGTCGTAGCGGTCATGGTAGCCGTAGTACGCGAGTCGCGCCGGCGGCAGGCTGCGGAACCACGTCGTGATCGTCAGCACATCGCGGTGGCGGAAGTCGCGGTCGCCATAGCGATAGACGAACTCATGCCCATAGGGACGCGGCACCACGCGAGGCGCGCGGTGGTCGTACCGGTTGATCACCACCGGCGCACGCACCACGACGCGCGACTCGTCGCGCCGATCCCGGCGGTCGTAACGCACGTCGGGGATGCCGCCCCACGGATCACGACGGCCCGGCTGCGCCTCCGGAACCTCGCCCCGCGGATCACGACGGCCCGGCTGCGCCTCCGGTGTCCCGCCCCGCGGTACGATGCGGTCAGCGATGGTGCCTCCGCCGCGCCGTTCCGCCTGACCGTCCACGCGACGCTCGCCATGCCTGCTCCCGCCCTTCTCCACGCGGCCGTCACGCGCCTCTCCACCGCGATCCGCTCGCGACCGTTCCACGGCGCTCCGGCCAGGCTGGGCAAGCACCGGCACGCTGATCGCGAGCACGCCCACCGCCAATACCGTTCGCATGACACGCATACTTCCTCCAGGAGGATTCTGAATCCTCTACCCCCCCGCCGCGGTTGATGATCCGCGCGGTAGCCGGGTGCCAGCTTGTGGTGGTGCGAAGTGGCGGGAACTTCACGCAGGTCGCGGGGTTCCAAGCACCGCGAAGAGAGCGGGCGGGGCCGTCTGGCTCCGCCCGCTTCGAGTCTGCTCGCGCCCGCGCTACGACACGGACTGCACGATATTGACCCCACGCTTGGCAAGCTCCGCCACATACGCCTCGCCCGGCATGCACTCGTCGGACGTGTGCACCCCCGCCGGTGAGATGCGCCCCTGCGCCTGCATGAGGCCCGTGATCGCCAGCGAGAATCCGGTCGTGCGCTCCATGGACGTGATGTGGGTCTTCTCGTCAAAGCGGTCCACCAGCTCAAACGTGTGCGTCACGGGCCTGCCGCCCTTCACGCCAGTGACGATCACCCTCATCGCCACCAGGTCGCGGCCGTCGGGCTTGTTGAGGCGCGGTGCCATGCAGGCGATCGCCACATCGCGCGGCACCACCAGTTTGCCCTTCACGTCAATGGCCCCAAGGTCGAGCAGACCAAGCTCGCGGATCGCCTCCATGATGTGCGCATGCCCGGGATACCGCAGCGTCTTGTACTCCATCGTCGGGATATTCCCCTCGTACCGGAACCCGAGTGTGGAAAGTCCGCCCGCCGTGTGGAACGCCTCGAGCTCGCCGAGTTCACTGAACACCACCGGCTCGCGCTCCGACAGCGCCTTCACCTGGTGCCGCTTGCCGTCGCGAATCACCCACGAGAGCGTCGTGTAGTAGTCGAGCACGCCCTCGAGCGAGTAGACCACCTGGTAGTTGAGCGGCGGCTCCGGCTTCTGCGGCAGCCCGCCGACGAAGATCTTCACCGTCGACACGCTGTCGCAACGCTCGATACCAAGCTGCGCCAGGATGTTCACCATCCCCGGGGCGAGGCCGCAATCCGGGATCACGGTCACGCCGGCCGCCGCTGCCTTGCCGTCCAGCGTCTTCTGCTGGAAGACGATCTCCGTGTTGCCGCCGAGGTCGCTGAAGTGTGCGCCCGAGGCGATGGCGGCCTCGGTGATGGCCATGTTCAGGTAGTACGGCACCGCGCTCATCACCGACGAGACCCCCTGCATCGCCTTCAGCGTCGCGGCGCGATCCGTCACGTCAACCTTCATCGGCTTCAGCTTGCCGCCGAGATACGGCGTGAGGAACTTGGGGAGGTGGTCCACCGACTTGTCGGCGAGCCGCACTTCGGTGACGTCTGCCTGATGGAGCAGGTCGTAGGCGCACGCGGAACCCTGAAGCCCGGCGCCGAGCACAAGCATCTTCATGGAATCGTTGGGTACAAGTGGGAAACAGCGCGCCATGGGGACCGCGATTCAATTTACTCGCAATCCCGGCGCGGTGTCGGGCGGCGCTACCGCGGCGCGTCGGACCAGATCACCCCGCGACGCACGTCCACGGTCCACAGGCGCCCGCGCAGCGCGGCGCGCCCGGCAGGCGAGGTCATCGGCACCGGCGGTTCATCCGCGCGCACGGCCAGGCGCACGCCCGGAAAGCCGAGGAGAAACGGCAGGCCCGTGGCGCCCGACCGTTCGGCCGTTCGGCCCGCGCGCCGGAGCGTCACGGTACCGGCGCGGCCGTCCACCGTCGGCGCGAGCATCGCAAAGACGTCGAAGCCGATGCGCGCGCGCCCGGCGCCCAGTGACGTGTCGATGCGAATGGGAACGTTATGTAGCGTGAGTGCGCCAACCGTGCATTCCTGGAGAATGCCGAGCACGCCCCGCCGATCGTTAC
This sequence comes from Gemmatimonas sp., assembly GCA_013822425.1. Classification (GTDB taxonomy): domain Bacteria; phylum Gemmatimonadota; class Gemmatimonadetes; order Gemmatimonadales; family Gemmatimonadaceae; genus PNKL01. The sequence goes on along the minus strand of PNKL01000017.1, from coordinate 12,958 downwards.
CCAGGATGTCGACCAGCCCTGTCCCCCGGGCCAACCCTGGAAGGACGATTCCCTCCTCCTGTGGGTCCAGTTCAGCCCAAGCCGTATCCGTGCCAAGCACCAGCGGCAGGCGACCGAGCGCGCCGACCTCAACCGGTGCGAACGGCACGACCGTGGAGTCGGTGCCGACAACGCTCGTCGGGCGATTCACGAGCGCCGCCACGCGCGCCTTCTCGCCGGGCGACAATTGCGACGCCGGCAGCGCGGCCAGCGACGGCCAGTCCCGCATCCACGTGTAGATGTGCCGCAGGCGCGTCGCAATGGCAACGGCATTGCCGCCAAACAGTCGTGCCTCCTCGAGCAGCACGGCACCGGACTTCAGCTGGCCGCGCGACGCCAGCCACTCGCCCAGCGCGGCGCGCGTGGCGCCATCGCGCGGCGCGCGGCGCGATGCGTCGTAGAGCCGGCGTTCGATGGCATCGAGGTCGCCCGCACGTGCTGCCGCACCGCCCACGCGACGGGGCTCTCGCGGGACCTGCCCCACCGCTGGCTGCGAGGCCGGTGGCGCGGACGACGTCGGCTGCTGCGCCGCAAGCGTTCCAGCCGCGCACCACGGTGCCGCGAGCGATCCCGCGCCACACGACACCGCCGCCAACGCGCGGAGGATGTGCTGTGACATCAGCTCCATGGCACCCCTCCTCGCGGCATGGGTTTCGTTGCGCCTCGTCGCGCCCTTCGCTTCGTGGTGGAAGTGCCGCTACTTCCCGAACAGCCTGCCCAGCACGCCACCCTGGCCGCCGGCCGCCAATGCCAGCGCCGCCGCAAACTCCACCGCCGTCGGATACCGGTCGTCGGCGTTCCGCGCCATGCCCTTCGTCAGCACGGCGTCCACCGCCTCGGGAATGTCAGGGCGCCGCGTGCGAATCGAGATGGGGTCGCTGCGCAACCGCGCGATCATCATCTCCTGCTGGTTCTTCCCCTCGAAGGGCAGTGTGCCCGTCAGCATCTCGTACGTCATGAGCGTCAGCGAGTAGACGTCGGTGCGCGGATCGAGCGTCTTGCCGCGCAGCTGTTCCGGGCTCATGAACTCCGGCGTGCCCAGGATGATGCCCGTCGCCGTCAGCTTCTCCAGCTCGCCGCCCGCCTTGCGTTCCTTGGCGAGCCCGAAGTCCATCACGACCGCCCGGTCCGTGCCGTCCGGGTTCCTGGTGATCATGATGTTCTCGGGCTTCAGGTCGCGGTGGATGATCTTGAGCGCATGCGCCACCTGCAGGCCGGCCGCAATCTGCTGCACGAATGGCACCACCTCCGAGAGCGGCAGCGGCCCCTTCCGGTTGTTGCGGTCGCTCAGGATCTCGCCCTCCACGAACGGCATCACCACATAGACGACGCCGTCCTCCGTCTCGCCGAGCCGCACGATGTGGCACACGTTCGGGTGCTCGAGGCGCATGCCGAGCGCGGCCTCGCGCCGCAGGCGCGCCATCGCGTTGCCGTCCTTGACCAGCGAGGGCGAGAGCACCTTGATCGCGTACTGTTCCTTGGTCGCGATGTCCTCGCCGAGGTAGACGTACGACATGCCGCCCTCGCCGAGCTTCTTCACGATGTCGTAACGTCCCTCGAGCACCTGTCCCGTCAATGCCGCCGGATTGAACTGCTTCGGCACCCCCACGGGCGGCGTCATCGCGCGCGGCGTGGTGGAGGAACCCGCCGCGCCACCTGCTCCGAGCGGTGCGGTCGGCGGCGGCGTACCCTGCGCCTGGAGCCGCGTGCCGTCCTTGGTGCAGAACTTCGCGTCGTCAGCATACTGGGCGCCGCAAGACGGGCAGCGCATGCTCATAGGCAGACCCGGTTGCGCCCATCCGCCTTGGCGCGATACAGCGCCTCGTCGGCCCGGGCAAAGAGATCGTCCACCGTGTTGATGGTCGTCGACGGATACGAGCTGACCCCGATGCTGCACGTCACCTGCAGCGCGTCCACCAGCGCGCCGGCGAAGGGCGTCGCCGCCACATGCTCGCGTATGCGCTCGGCGAACGTCACCGCGCCCACCAGCGACGTCTCCGGCAGCACGACCACGAACTCCTCGCCGCCGTAGCGCGCCACGACGTCCACGCTGCGGATCTCGTTCTGCAGCAGCGTCGCCACCTCACGCAGCACTTCGTCACCGACCAGATGGCCGTACGTGTCGTTGACGTTCTTGAAATGATCGAGGTCCACCATGAGCAGCGTGAGCATCGAGTCGTAGCGGCGGGCGCGCTCGAGTTCCGACGCGAGGCGCACCGTCAGCGCGCGCCGGTTGAGCACCTGCGTCAACGGGTCGGTGTGCGCCAGCACCTCGAGCCGCGCGTTGTCGGCCTTGGTGGTCTCGATGACCTGCGCGCGATGGATGGCCGCCACCGCCGCCTTGATGACCGAATCCGCGAACTCCACGTCCTCGTGGGTCAGCGGCGGCTCGTCCACCATGCGGCGCAGGAAGAAGACGCCGGCCTGCACCTTGCCCAGCGTGAACGGCAGCGCGATGACGCTGCGGATGGGAACCTGGGTCCCGTTGGCCGCCCACTCGCGTCGCAGGTCCTCGAAGAGCGGGCTGGTGTGCAGGTCTTCCACCAGCACCGGGTGCCCGTGCTCGAGCGCAGCGCGGATCTCGGGATACGCCTCGAGGTTGATCTCGTAGTTGCGCAGCGCCGGGTTGTCGAACGCCGTCGCCACCACGCCCACCCGGTCGCCGGGCTTGGCGAGGATGACGGAGCAGCGCGACAGCGCCAGCGCGCGCGCCACGCGGCGGGCAAGGATATGGTAGATCTCGTCCGACGACAGGTCGCCGGTGACCTCGTGGAGGATGTCCACCAGCTTGCGCCGGTTCTCCGAGTCCTCGAGCACCCGGTTGAGCTCCTCCTCGGCGCTCTGCAGCGAGGCCTGCGTGGTGCGCAGCAGCGCATGTACCCGCAGTTGCGCCTGCACGCGTGCCACCAGTTCGCGAGGCCGGAACGGCTTCCGCAGCACGTCGGCCGCGCCGAGGCCAAGCGCCAGCTCGGTCAGTTCGTCCGGCAGTCGCGTGGCGACCATCACGACCGGCAGGTCCCGCGTGGCCTCGCCCGCCTTGATCTCCTGCAGCAGCTGCGTCCCCGAGGCGTCCGGAAGCGAGGCGTCGAGGAGGAGCAGCGTGGGATCCCAGCTGGCCAGCAGCGTGCGCATGGAAGCCGCATCCACCGCCTCCCGCACCTCGCAGCCGGCGTCGCCAAGCGCGGTCGTGATCGCGCGACGCACGCCTTCGTCGTCGTCCACGACGAGCACGCGGGCGTTACGCATCACCGAGCAGCTCCTGCAGCCCGTCCCACTCGATGTTGCCGCCGCTCAGCACGCACACCGTGTCGCCCCGCGCCTGCACGCGCCCCGTCTGCAGCGCCGCCACCGTGATGGCGCCGCTGGGCTCCGTCACCAGCTTGTGCCGGTCGAGCAGGAAGCGCATCGCATCAGGGAGCGTGGAGTCGGGGACCGTCACCACGTCGTCGAGCGCGGCGCTGAGGTGCGCGAAGTTGCGCGTGCCGATCTTCACGGCGAGCAGCCCGTCCGCAAGGCCGGCGGGATTGGCCGGGATCACCACCGGCATTCCCGCCTCGCGCGCCCGCGTGAATTTCGGCGAGCCTTCCGGCTCGATGCCGATCACGCGCGCCGACGGCACGAGCGCCTTGATGGCGATCGCCACGCCGGATGCGAGCCCGCCGCCCCCGATCTGCACGAGCACCGTGCCCACCCGCGGCAGATCTTCCGCAACCTCCAGGCCAACCGTGGCCTGCCCGGAAATGATGGTCAGGTCGTCGAACGGCGGCACGAAGGTGAGCCCTTCGGCGGCCTGGAGCTCCTCGGCCTTCGCCAGGCGTTCTGCGGTCGTCGTTCCGACGTAGAGACAGCGGGCCCCCAGCCGTTCCGCCCCGGCGCGCTTGGCGCGCGGCGCCGTGGTCGGCATGACGATGGTCGCCGGCACGTCAAACATCCTGGCGGCGAGCGCGACCGCCTGGCCGTGATTGCCGCTCGAGCCGGTCACCACACCGCGCGCCCGATCGGCTGCGCTCAGTCCCGCGATGAACGTATAGGCACCCCGGAACTTGAAGGCGCCGCCTCGCTGCAGCTGCTCCGGCTTCAGCCAGACCGGCGCGCCGCACTGCGCCGCGAGTGCCTCGGAGCCCAGCAGCGGGGTACGAACGGCAACGCCGCGCAGCACGGCGGCGGCGCGGCGAACGTCGTCAATCCCGACGAGCGTCGGCTCGGCGGTCATGGGCAGAGGGCCTTGCGCATCAGTCCTGCACGCGCGCTCAGCGCGTCGCGGAGTCCCACCGCGAGATGGCGGCGCCCTTGGCGTGCAGCTCCATTGAAATGAGCGAGACTGCGGGAGCGCGCGCGTCGTCGCGCCGACCAACGACGTAGCGCGCCAGGAGCGTGAGCGGTGCCTGCAGCACGTCCACGGACCGCGCCGTCGCGCGCGGAATCCGCCAGAGGTCCGTGCCGTCATACGACATGCCCGCCTCGGGGCTGCACCAGAAGAACGGACGCGTATAGCACGCAACGCTCAGGCGGGCGGCGTCGGCCGCTGCGAACGAGCGCGTCGTGGGGAGAGCGATGGGATCCACCGCAAACTCCACGATTTCCCGATCGGCGTCGTACTTCACGCCCTTCACCGGGATGGACACCACGTACGTGCGCGTGTTGCGCGCGTAGAACTCGGACTCGCGACGCTGGAAAACGGCATACGCCTGCGCGACGCGCGCCTGGTATTCCGCCGTGCTCTCGTACGGATCGCGCGCGATCTCGGGCATCTTCGCGTTCGACATCTCGAGCGCCGCCGCCACGATGGCGTTCAGGCGCTCGGTGAACTGCGCCGGCGTTACCGCTTCCGTCACGCCCGCATCGGCCACGCCGCCAGCCGCGCGCGTCGCGGCCAGCACTGCGGCGTTCGACGGGGCGCGTGCCGGCAATTCGACGACCGTTGTCGCTGGGGTCGCAGCCGCCGCGGGCACTGGGCGACGCGCGGGAGGGCGACGGGTCGCCGCCGCCTGCTGAGTCGCGGCCGGTGCGGCCGGCTTGCTCACCGGCGCCTGCGTCACCGGCGCCTGCGTCACCGGCGCCTGCGTCACCGGTGCCTGCGTCACCGGTGCTGCGGAACGTGGCGGTGCGGTGGCCGGCTGCTGGCGCGGTGGCGTCTGCGCCGGAGCCGCTGCCATCTGCCCGCCCGTGGACTCCGTACAGAACGGCCGGTCGGCCGCGCCGCCGCTTCCCGGCTGCGACACGACGATGAAGCACGTCGTCGGCTTCAGCGTCGGGTGCGTGGCATTTGCCGCCCAGGAGCGCGCCGATGCGTACGCCATCGTGATGTCGGCGCCGCTGGTGGGCGTGAAGCCCAGCGCACGAAGGTCGGTCGTGAACGTCCGGTTCTTCTCGAACCAGGTGCGCTCGAGTTCAGCCAGACGGGTGAGGTCGGACTTCACCGCCTCACTCACCTTTGCCTTGTCGCCGCCTTGCGCGCCAAGCGCGGCCGTCAATCCGAGGAGCGCAACGACAGCCAGGGCGACGCGGGCGAAGCCGCGTGCCTTGCGTGATGTGCTGCTACCTCGCGTCTGATTGGACTCGCGGGACTCAAGCGCCATATGAACTGATCTCCAACTATAAATGGAGAGGGTGCCGCAGAAGAGCGCGGAATACGCTATGGATCGCGACTAATTTGCTCTGCCGCAATGGGTTCCGCAACGCCAACATTGCCCGCCAACAGTGCCCGTGCGCCCTGAACGATCCTCGGTCGAGCCCGCGACGCCAATCCCCGCGGGACCTTCCGGACCGACCGGCGAGCGCCGAGACGCTGGGGACGGCGGCGGTCGCCACTTGCTCCCGTGCCGCGACTCCCCCGCGCCGGTAGCGGCCGCGCCCGCGCCAAGGGTCAACGAACCCTGAATCCCCACGCACAAGGGCGCCCGTCCCGGGCGCCCTTCGCTTGTTCCGCCGCGAGGGCGTCCTACTCCTCGCCCTCGTCCGACAGCTCCATCAGCGCTTCGGGCGTGCCCTCCTCGCCGGCGTCCGCCGGGACTTCCTTGTCCTCGATCACCAGGCGCGCGACCGCGGCCACGACGTCGCCCATGTCGAGCTTCTTGAGCTGCACGCCCTGCGCCACGCGCCCGGTTTCGCGAATGTCCTTCACCGCGCACCGCAGCGTCTGCCCGCCGCGCGTGATCAGCATCATCTCGTCCTCGGGGAGCACCTCGAGGAGCCCCACCACGTCGCCCGTGCGCTCCGTGCGCTTGACGGTCAGGATGCCCTTGCCGCCGCGTCCCTGCACGCGGTACTCGTCGACGTTCGTGAGCTTGCCGAGCCCGTGCTCGGTGACCACCAGCAGCGAGGCCTCGCGCTTCACCACCACCATGCCGACCACCTGGTCGCCCTCGCCCAGCGCGATCCCCCTCACGCCGGTCGTGTCGCGTCCCATCGCGCGCACGTCCTGCTCGTGGAAGCGAATGCTGAGGCCGTGCCGCGCCACCAGCACCACGTCGTTGGTGCCGCTCGTGATCTGCACGTCGATGAGCTGGTCGCCCTCGTCGATCTTGATGGCCTTGATGCCGGTGCTGCGCACGTTGGCGTACTCGCTCAGCGCCGTCTTCTTGACCGTCCCGTCCTTCGTGCAGAAGAGCAGGAACTCGTCGTCGCTGAACTTCTTGACCTGCACCACCGCCGAAACCTGCGTGTCGGGCGACACGTTGATCAGGTTGACCATCGGCTTCCCCCTGGCGGCGCGGCCGCCCTCGGGGATCTCGTGCACCTTGAGCCAGAAGCAGCGCCCGTCGTTGGTGAAGACGAGCAGGTAGTCGTGCGTCTTGGCGGTGAAGAAGTGCTCGACGAAGTCGTCGAGCTTGAGTTCGGTCCCCTTCAGCCCCTGTCCGCCGCGCTTCTGCTTGCGGTACGTCGCGATGGACGTGCGCTTGACGTAGCCGGCGTGCGAGATCGTGACGAGCACCTCCTCGTTCGCGATCAGGTCCTCGATGGAGAACTCGCCTTCGTCGGCGATGATCGCCGTGCGGCGCTCGTCGCCGTACGTTGCGGCGACCTCCGCAAGTTCCTCCTTCATGAGCGCCATGCGCGCCGGCTTGCTCTCGAGCAGGGCAGCGAGCGTCTTGATGACCGCGCGCACCTCGGCGAGCTCCTCTTCCAGCTTCTCGCGCTCCAGCCCGGTGAGCTTGGCGAGGCGCATGTTGAGGATCGCTTCGGCCTGCTTCTCCGACAGCGTGAAGCGCCGCTGCAGTTCGAGGGACGCCGACTCCGTGTCCTCGGCGGCGCGAATGACCTTGATGACCGCGTCGATGTTGTCGACCGCGATCTTGAGCCCGTCGAGGATGTGCGCGCGGTCGCGCGCCTTGTCGAGGTCGAACTGCGTACGGCGGACAATGACGTCGTGCCGGTGATGGATGTAGTGCAGCAGCGCCTCGCGCATCCCCATCACCCGCGGGACGAGCCGCTTCGTGATCGGGTCGGGGACGAGCGCCAGCATGATGACGCCGAATGTCGCCTGCATCGCGGTGTGCTTGTACAGCTGGTTCAGCACCACACGCGGGATGGCGTCGCGCTTGAGCTCGACCACCACGCGCATGCCGTCGCGGTCCGACTCGTCGCGCAGGTCGCTGATCCCCTCGACCTTCTTGTCGCGCACCAGCTCGGCGATGTTCTCGACGAGCCGCGCCTTGTTCACCTGGTACGGCAGCTCCGTGACGACGATCTGCTGCTTGCTGCTGCTTTCCTTCTCCTCGATCACGGCGCGCGCGCGCATCACGATCTTGCCGCGCCCCGTCTCGATGTAGTCCCTGATCCCCTCACGCCCGTAGATGAACGCGCCGGTCGGGAAGTCGGGGCCCTTGATCAGCCCGCGCAGCGTCGCCGCGTCCGTGTCCGGGTGGTCGATGAGCGTCAGCAGCGCCGACACCACCTCGCGCATGTTGTGCGGCGGAATATTGGTCGCCATGCCCACCGCGATGCCGGCCGAGCCGTTCACGATGAGGTTGGGCACGCCCGACGGCAGGACCGTCGGTTCCTCGAGCCGGTCGTCGAAGTTGGGGGCGAAGGCGACGGTGTTCTTGTCGATGTCGGCAAGCATCTCCACCGCGACGCGCGTGAGGCGCGCCTCGGTGTACCGGTACGCCGCCGCCGGGTCGCCGTCCACGGAGCCGAAGTTCCCCTGCCCGTCCACCAGCGGATAGCGCAGCGAGAAGTCCTGCACCATGCGCACCAGCGCGTCGTACACCGACTGGTCGCCGTGCGGGTGGTACTTGCCGAGCACATCACCGACGACGGTCGCTGACTTCTTGTACGCCCGCCCCGGCACGAGCCCGAGTTCGTTCATGGCGTACAGCACGCGACGGTGCACCGGCTTGAGGCCGTCGCGCACGTCGGGGAGCGCGCGCGAGACGATCACGCTCATCGAGTAGTTGATGAACGACTCCCGGATCTCTTCGTCAATCAGCCGGGGGAGGATCCGCTCGCGGTTGTTCGGTGCAGTCATGTGCCGTGCCAGGGGGGTGGAAAAAGACCCTCGACCAATCCGGGAAATTTACCGAAAAGATCGCGAAAATGCAACAGTCAATTGCCCTTCTAACTGATTGCTATTCAATCACTTATGGAACGGTCGTTTTCGACGGTACCCGCGAGGGTCGATGGGCGCAACGGGGAGCGAAGTTTGCCTGCTCGCACGAACGCGAAAAGGGCGAGCCGTAGGGCCCGCCCCGCAACGATCGTCTGCCGTCCGCCATCTGCCGGCTGCCGTCTGCCCCTCACGTCCAGGTTCGCACGATCGCCAGCAGCCGCCACTCGCCGTTCGCGAAGTGGAACAGGTAGGTCGAGCCGCCCGCTCCCTGGCGAAGCGGCATCGCACCCATCTGCTCCGCCGGCCGGTTGACCGCGACCAGCGCATAGTCGCGCCACAGCACCGTCGCGATCACGTGTGCGTAGGTCAGCACCGCCGTGCTGTCACCGCGATGCGACGCGAAGAACTTGTCGCGCAGCTCGAACAGCCCCCGCTCGCCGAAGCCAATCGTCAGTTCCGTGCGTGGCGGGCGCGGCATCGTGAAATTCGTCAGCGGCGGCAGCAGCACATAGTGCGGCTCCTCCGGCACGAAGGACTCGCACGCCTTGGTGTCGGGATTCCAGAACTCGCCCGCGAGTCCGGCGGCGATGGCCTTGTATGTCGGCGCGCCGTCCGCCACGTCCCAGCGCGGCCGTGCCATGCCCACTTCCCACCCGACCACCCCGCGCAGCAACGCGTGCCCGCGCGGGTTGTCCACCGGGTTCTCGACGCCCTCGGCGATCACGAGGCGCTCGAGCCGCGCCAGCGACTCGACCGCCGTCGGGGCGCCTGGCGTGCGCGCGGAATCGGGAAAGGTGCGCAGCACTCCCTGGTTGCACTGCGTCGTGTCGAGGTGCACAAAGCGCGCCACCGACAGGATGGCGACGCGCAGCGAGTCGGCCCGGCGCACCGGCGCCAGGCTGTCCTGCGCCATCGGCGCCGCCAGCGACGCCGCAAGCACCAGCGCCGAAAGCACGCCTACGTCCCGCTCGGCGTCGACGGCGTCTTGGCTGGCGTCACATCCTCGGCGAGCACGTCGGCTTCCTCGGCCTCGACTTCGCGGTCGATCGCGTCGCGTTCGGCCTTGTACGCCTCGTACCACGCGCGGGTGATTTCCCCGGCAAGGTCACGGTTGCCCAGCCCGAAGGAGAGCGCGAGCGCCAGCGCGATGGCACCGAAGATGATGGCGAAGGCCGTGGTCACGATCTCGGTGGCAACGCCCAGTTCCTGCAGCGACATGAAGACCGCGAGCAGCACCACGCCGCCCTTGCCGACGCGCGCCAGCGTCGGCCCGCCGTGCAGCGAACTCGTGCTCGCGCCGATCAGCCCGCCAACGAAGTCGCCCAGCACGATGCCGACGATGATGATCACGATGGCCGCCACCACGCTCGGGATGTACCCGACCAGCTCGCTGAAGAGCGACGCCAGCGAGTCGAGCCCGAGGGCGTTCGCCGCGAGCAGCATCGCGCTGAACATCACCAGCCAGAACAGCAGGTTGGCGATCGCCAGCGTCGGGTTGACGTGCGCGCCGACGCGGTCGAGCGGCATGACGCCGCCCTTTCTGAGCACGTCGTTGAGGTGCAGGCGGCGCAGCAACCGGGCGGAGCCCTTCTGCACGAGCTTGGCCAGCAGGTAGCCGGCCAGGAGAACCACGGCCGAGCCGAACAGTGCCGGGATGTACTCCCAGAACGCGGCGAAGCTCTCTTGTAGACGATCGAGGAAGGTCACGACGAGGGACTCGATGAGGGTCCTTGTAATGTACTAGAACGTGACCCGAACGAGCGAATGGGTACCGGGGACGCGGGCGGCCGCCAGCGCCAGCGACTGCGGGGCTACCGTCAGCCGCTCGCTGATGCGGCGCCCGGCGTCGGGGCGGGATCCCATCCAGCGCTCCACCATCCAGACCCCGCCGGTCGCTCCCGCCGCCCCGAGCGCCGCCGTGGCCGCGTTGAATCGATCGCTCGAGCCGACCAGCACCGCCACGCCGCCCCCCATCAGGGCGCCGGCCAGCCCGGCGGCGGCAACCAGCGTCCCTTCGCCGCGGGCGTGGTCAATCCGGCGCACCAGCAAGCGGTCGCCCGCCACGAGCCCGGTGACCGCGCCGCCGAGCAGCGCGAGGGTGCTGGTCTTGTGCCCCGGCTGCCCATTTGCAACAAACGCACCGCCGGCGGTCGCTCCGATCAGCGACGCGGTCCAGAGCGCCTGCACGTCACCCGGCGTCACGTGGTAGCGCGAGTACGTGGCGTACATGGCGCCGAGCTGCATGCCGGCCACCGCCGCGCCAGCACCCACGGCGGCGCGAGCGCGCACATTGCTGTAGTCCTCGTCGAAGGCGTACATCGTGCCAATGGCGAGTCCCGCGGCCGCTTCGGCGCCGAAGACCGACGCCATCGCCGCGCCCGTGGTCAGTCGCCGGCCGAGTGTCAGCGCGCCGGTCGTGCCGAGGATCGATCCGAAGAAGAGGCCGGCGGCGTAGTCATTCTTGCCCGTCAGCGCGTACTGCACCGCCGCGCCGGTGGCGGCGCCGAGCACGGGGGCGCGCGTCGCCAGTAGCTCCATGCCATCCGTGATGTGCAGGTCGCGCGCGAGTTCCGCAGCGGCAAAGAAGCTTCCCCCAGCCATCACGAGGTACGCCGCCGCCGCCGGCACCGGCCGGTCGGCGACCGTTGCCGCGAACGACGGGCCGTACAGCACGATGCCGAGCAGCGTCTGGGTGCGCACGAAGGGGGTGCGTGCGATGCGCGTCACGGCGGTCACCCCGGTGTCGCGCGCGGGCGTGGAAGCGGTCCGCGTGCCGCCGGGTTGCCGCTGGCGGCGTGCGCTGTCGGCGAGCTCGAGACGGGGCTTCGGAACGCCCGGCGGTTCCTGCGCGGCCAGTGGCAGCGCGAGGAGAAGAAACGGCAGAAGTCGGTGCATGAGTCGGCGAAAGGGGGTCGTACTTATAGACGGGTTGATGGGGCGGGGCGTTTCGAACGGAACGAGGAGGAGGTCGAGGCCTGGTGAAGGGGGACGCGGGCAGCAAGGAGGAAGAGACGCTGACGGTCGTTCCCGTTCCTGCACGCGTCCCCCCTTTACTTCGCCTCCATCCTCAATTCCTCGTTCCTCGCCTGACATCGAACATCACCGACCGTTTGCAGCCAGGGCACATCAGCCACTCCCGCCGCCGCGCATAGCCCAACCCGAAGCTCCCGCCGCCGATCGCGCGAGCCGTCATCGCCACATCACAGCGCGGACACCGCACCTCGGTGCCGGCGGTGAAGGCGTCGCGCATCGCGCGTTGCTCGTCGTCCGTGAACTGCGCGCGCGCGCGGCCGGGCGACATCATGGGTTGATCTGAAGCACGACCTTGCCGAACTGCGCGCCGGACTGGAGATGCGCCAGCGCCTCGCGTCCGCGCGCAAGGGGATACGTGGAGTCCACCGGCAGCAAGAGGCGCCCGGCGATCAGCTCGCCGACGATGGCGTCGAAATCGGCGTCACTCCCCATCGTCGACCCCATGATCGTCCACTGGTTCCAGAACAGCCGGCGTACGTCGGTCTGCAGGGTGTGCCCGGACGTGCCGCCGCACGTCACCAGTCGGCCCCCGCGGCCCAGTGCGCCAAGCGACTGCTGCCACGTGGCCGCCCCGACGCTGTCCACCACGACGTTCACGCCGCGCTTGCCGGTGCGCTCGCGCACCTCGCGTCCCACATCAATGCCGGTGTGGTTGATGGTCTCGTCGGCCCCCAGGATCCGTGCCCGTGCCAGCTTGTCGTCGGAACCCGACGTCACCCAGACGCGCGCACCACGCGCCTTGGCGATCAGCAGCGCGGCCTGCGCCACGCCGCCCCCGATGCCCCAGATCAGCACCTCGTCGCCCGCCGTCACTTGCGCGCGTGTGACCAGCATGCGCCAAGCCGTCAGCGCCGCGAGACCAAATGCCGCCGCCGCACCGTCCGTGACGCTCGCCGGAATGGGCCGCACGTTGGTGGCGGGCACGACGAGCTCGTCGGCGAAGGTGCCGGGCACGTGCTCGCCGAGTACCCCGAACTTCACGCAGAGCGGCTGCTCGCCCGATTGGCAGTAGTCGCACTGGCGGCACGAAAGGCCCGGATTGATCACGACGCGGTCCCCCGGCCGCACGGACGTGACATCGGCAGACACCTCGGCCACCACGCCTGTGCCGTCGGCACCGATGATCCACGGTCCCGTGATCTTCATGCTGGGCAGGCCGCGCACTGTCCACAGGTCCAGATGGTTGAGCGGCGCGGCCTGCATCCGCACACGCACCTGCCCGGGCGCCGTCAGCGCGGGCGGGGCGATATCGGACCTGAACTCGACGCAGTCGAGGGAACCGGTGGTGGAGATGGTGAGGGCGTGCAATGGAACGGCAGACGGGAGACGGGAGAC